>NZ_LOHX01000205.1 GCF_001559775.1 Streptobacillus felis
ATATGAAAGAAGATGGTGTAGCAGAAATAAAAAACACATCAGAATTTTTTATATCAGATAGAGATGAAACAAATGTTGGGAGTATTATTACGACATCTATAGAAGGTTCAAGAGTTATACTTTTTGAGATTCAAACCTAATCTTTACCATTAAAATACAGTATACCAGAACGTATAATTTAAGGATATGATAGAAATAGCATAGAAA
>NZ_LOHX01000206.1 GCF_001559775.1 Streptobacillus felis
GTAATTTAAAATCAATTTCCTCATCATGTCTATCAGAGGTTAATTCTAAATAATATGAAATTATTTGTCTAATCTTATATGAATAAGTAGCGACAGTAATTGGATACCATATTTTAAGGAGTAGAGTTTCAAACCAACTTACGATCCAAGGAACTTTATCATCAGTTGATTCAACAGTTACTAAAACATTATGATTTTTAATTATTGCCCCTTCAGGTACAGCTCTAATTCTTAGAGGAA
>NZ_LOHX01000207.1 GCF_001559775.1 Streptobacillus felis
TTAATACTATAATTACTTTTTTAACAAATATTACTGGAGATAATACAAATAATGATACCATAATTAAATGTATAATAAACATACTATTTAAAGCTACATAAGAAACAATAACGAATTTCAAAAATACTAGTATTACAGCAAAGTTGCTTGTTGAAACAAAAATAGACATAAGAGCAAATACTCCATATGAAGTTAATCTTAATATCATTATTACCATTCTATTTATAACTTAATAA
>NZ_LOHX01000208.1 GCF_001559775.1 Streptobacillus felis
GTTGCATTTTAGCCACTTGCATTACTAAGTGCCACTATAGCATTTGATTGAATTCCTGTTGAATTTGCTTGAACACCTATAGAGGTAGCATTTTGGCCTGATGCATTTGATGTATTACCTAATGCAAGTGCTCCTTTCCCTGTAGTTTTTGATAATGAACTAAATGCACTTGCATACTTATTAGCATTTGCAGTATCCCCAATAGCACGAGAACCTTCACAAGTAGCTGTAGCAGA
>NZ_LOHX01000209.1 GCF_001559775.1 Streptobacillus felis
TGCAGGGGCAGGTGCTGATGGAGCTGCTGAACTTGAAGAACTTGCAACTCCATTAGTTCCACTTCCCGAACCTGATCCACTTCCACTTCCTGATCCTGAACCAGATCCAGAACCTGATCCTTGATTTGAACTAGAATTTTTTTCATTAAATTTAATAGTTCCATAATTTTGTTTTTCAGCAACTAAAGAATTATCTCTAACTATATATCCACCTTCAAAGTATAAATCTGCATAAAGTCCTTTTTTAGGTGTATTTCTATCATCTCTAGTATCATAAATTAAATCTGTTCCTAAGGCAAGTAAGGTATAATCTTGATATACTTGAGTTGCTGCCTCAGTTCCTTTATTTCTAGCGTACACATTTAATAATCTAGGTGATACTGAAAGATAAAGATCTTTAGTTAATCCTTTACCTAATTGACCATTAACACCAAATACATATTGTTTATCTGTAGGTTGTGTTAAATGTTTTTTAATAGTGTCATCTTCGTTTTTCTTAGAGCTATCATATCCTTCTAAATCTTTAGCTTT
>NZ_LOHX01000210.1 GCF_001559775.1 Streptobacillus felis
CTAATTACTATTTAGAATTTTTAATTTTTAAATATTCTTCTCTACCATAGTAAGATTTTAAGTAAATTTCTTTTAATTCAGAAATTAGTGGGTATCTAGGGTTAGCAGGTGTACATTGATAATCAAATGCATATACTGATAACTCATCAACTGCTTCTAATAAGTCTTTTTCAGGTATTCACCAATCCCTAATTGTTATTGGTATACCAATTTTTTCTTTTAATTATTTTACTCTAGCAACTAATGCTCCTACTTTTTCTACTTTAGTTTGTCCTGGTTTATATAATCC
>NZ_LOHX01000211.1 GCF_001559775.1 Streptobacillus felis
TAAGCAGACTTTAAGAGAAGAAGATGAAAGATATGTAAATAATAAAGAAAATATAGATATAGATGGAAAGAATGTAGAGTATACAGTAGAAGAAGACCCAAGATATACAAAACTATCAAATTTCTTAAATAATCCGTATTTTCTAAATAATATTAAATATAATAATAATAACAAGTATTTAATAAATGAATTTAAATTAGAGGATAAAAAACTTGAAGAAAAAACTCCTAAGAAAAGTAATATAACACTAAATGCAACGAATTTAAATATTAGAGACCTCAAATTAAAGTTAGAAAATACTAAACTATCAATTAATAATTTATTAATAGACTGAGTAATATTAAAAGCCTTAGATAGATTAGATATTTAAACAGATACTATCACACATAAATAAAAAGTAGTTGACAAAGAGACAAATCTAGTAACTGATGAAAATGTATATATTATTAGATATGAAGAATTATAGAATACAACTATATAGGCAAATAATACAAATATACTATTTTAAAA
>NZ_LOHX01000212.1 GCF_001559775.1 Streptobacillus felis
GTGATTTTATCAATGTTTATGCGTGTTTTTAGTTCAAAAAAAGCCAGCTTTATTTCTGGCTTTTTTTGTTTATTTAGACTGTTTATTTCGGAACAGCCCCATTTTTTATAATCTAGAATTTAAATTTTCCGGTGTATAGAATAGATGAGAGTTTTCTCTAACTTCATCTAAAGTGTATTCTTTTAATAATTCACCATTTTCATATACAAGATTTAATACAGAATTTGGATGATAATTGTTTTCATCTAAATGAGATATTTTTATAGTTTGTAATTCACCATTATCTTTTTTTATCAAGTCTAATCTACCTTTTTTACTTACTTTTCCTTTGTCTGTAATTGGATCTTTGTATACATCTACTAATTTATCATTTATTTTAACGCAACTACATTTCATAGCAAATTTATGTGTATCTCTGTTTATGCTCGATTGTTTATTACCTTGAAGTAGAGAACCACCACATCCAAATGCAATATTTTCAGCTGAATAACCATTTTCTTTTACAGCTTTTAAAATATCCCATACATTGTCTTCATATATACCATCACCTTGAATGATTCTAATATTGTTAAGAACTTTATAACCTTTAGAGTTTATTTGTACACCAAAGTTCTCTTCAACTATTTTTAAAGTAAATAGTATATTTGTTATAGGGTCACCACTATCAGGTCTAAGTACTACAAGTCCATCTCTGTTTAATATTTCTTCTTTTAATTCTTTAGAGAAAATATTTTCTATTGCATTATAATAATTATAACTATCACTAACTATTGATACTAAACCAGTAGGGAATTTTTTTAGCATATTTCTATATGCATCTGTTTCATGGTTTCTTCTCCATGAAGTCATAGTACTGTGTTCAGAAGCCGGAATAGAGTATCCTGCCATATCACAATCATAATATTTTCTGGCAAATAATAAAGATTTAAGTGTGTCTGTCCCTTTAAAATTTGTTAGATGAGCTAAACCACCTAAACCAGCACTTTCTTCACTAGAAACACCTCTATATCCAAAATCATGTAGTTTAAAATCTATTTCACTTTCAACATTATCTGATGTAAGGTTTAAATAGTATAATATTATTTGTTTTATTTTATATGAATAAGTAGCAACAGTAATTGGATACCAAACTTTTAGTAATAATGTTTCAAACCAACTCACAACCCAAGGAACCTTGCTATCAGTTGATTCAACTGTTACTAAAACATTATGATTTTTTATTATTGTACCTTCAGGTAATGCTCTAATTCTTAGAGGAATTTTACCACCTAACTCATTAACGATATATTCCCAACCTTCCTTATTAAAAGGTAACCCGTGCATTTTTAATACTTCTTCTGCTTCATTTACCATTTCCATAGTAATTCTTTGAGTTAAATATTTTTTTAAATAATATTGTAAGCCAAAGAACTTAGTATAACCATAAAGACCTCCACGGCTTTCAATATAGTCGTGAATATATGTTGTATTTTCTGGATATTGTAAATAATGTGATGCTTTGTATGAATCTGTCATTAATACTAAGTTTTCCATATTTTTCCTCCTTAAATATTTTGAATATCAATATTTTCTATTGTTAATTCAGATAATTTATTCATATATCTTTTAGATGTATTTTCATCGGTAAGTAAAATTAATATATCTGAATCTTTTAATACAGTATCTCCTTTAGGTATAAATTGTGAACTTCCTGATCTCTCAATACCTATAATTAATAAATTTTGTGGCCAATCAATATCTCTAATCATTTTATTAGATAATTTTGAATCAGACATTACAGGTATTTTTATAGTAACTATTTTTTCATTTTTTTCAAATGTTTGTGCTTCTTCGTCTTGTTTTTTGAACATATTTTCAAATAATTCTTCATAAACAGAATTGTGTTTTAATAATTCTGAGAATGCGTATGTAATAGCAGCTGTAATAACTAAAGAGAATAAATTAGAGAAATTTCCTGTCATCTCTAGAATTAGTATTATACCTGTTATAGGTGTTCTAACGACTGCTGTAAAATATGATGTCATTGCTACTAAAACAAATAGAGTAATATATTCTTGAGAAAAATTAAATGTACCAACTAAAAATAATCCATAGATCTTACCAACTAATGCACCAATAACTAATAATGGAAGGAATATACCTCCAGGAGCACCAGTTGAATAAGATAACATAGTAAAAAAGAATTTACCTATCATCACTAAACCAAGTAGTCTAAAAGTAGAGTTATAGTCTAATAGATGTTCTATAATATGATGTCCACCACCTGTTATATCAGGTAAAAAATAAATTATTAGCAGCGAAAGTAGAGAAACTACTGACATTTTTGTATATGGACTTAAATTTATTTTTGTATATGTATCTTTAAATTTAATAATAAAGTAATTAAAAATTGTTGCTAGTAACACCATAATAAAACTTAATATTGAAATAAGTATTAAGTGTAGCAGTATTTCTTTAGGTACAAAATTTACAGGTGATATAAAACTAAATGATTCAAAAGATAGTTTAGTACCTAGTAAAAACTTAGAGACTAAATTAGAAAATAATGATGCAATTAATACACAAATTAACAAAATTGGTGAAAAGAATTTATGTAATTCTTCTATTGCAAATATTGCACCAGCTAATGGAGCATTGAAAGCAGCTGCTAAACCAGCACTTGCACCACATGTAATTAAATATTTTCTTTCAACTTCTGTTCTTTTACTTACTTCATTTACACCCTCACCTACAAGCGACCCTAAATGAATAGATGGACCTTCTCTACCTAATGAAAATCCAATAAATATTGCAAGTAATCCAGAGAAAAATTTGGTAATTAACTCTGGGAACCAATTAAATTTAACCTTTTTTTGTATAAGACCCATAACTTGAGGTATACCACTACCAGAAATTAATGGATACTTATTTAATGTATATTGTATTATCATAGCTACAACAATAAATAATAAAATAATTAAAGGTAAGGATAAGTTAATATTATTTCCTATAAAATTATTTCTAAATATAGTTATTTTGGATAGTAAATAAGTATAAGCTGATACTATTGTTCCAGTAATAACTCCTGTTAATAGTGAATAAAAAATTAACTTTAATCTTATTTTTCTAGAATGAAAATCTATAAATGATTTAACCGTTTCAAATATTCCGTCTTTTTTCATAAAATGCCTTCCTAAAAAAAATGGTGGAAGTGACGAGAATCGAACTCGTGTCCAACATAAAAACAAAGCCTAAAATTCTACAAGTTTATTACATTTATTTTTTTAACAAATAAATATTAAATGCACAAAATTTTATTTGCGAGATTATTTTATTTCCTAAATAATTATAATCATCTTATTTAGTAAGCCATTAAAAGTGACGTTACCAATTATATAATGGCACTATAAATAGTAACGTTAGCTGAACTACGCAGCTAAAGCAAAATTGTTTTTTCCAATTATTTTTTGTGGTGTTTTAAGAGTATACCATCTCTACTTGCTAATTAAACCCTTTTTATATTGTCAAAACCAAAACACTCCCAATTTATTTAATTATATCATACTTTTTTGTAATATTTCAAATATTAATTATATTTAAAGGTAATATTTTCTATAACATTAAATATAATTAAATGATATCTTTGTGGTATTTTAAGAATTGCAATAGCAGAATTAACATTTTCTATAAAGGTTGTTTCACTATTGTTCTCAAAAATAGTAGAGTATTTTTTTACTATATTTTTTTTATTAAGATATATAGCTAAAATAAATAAATCTAATTGATGTTCAAATTTTTTTGTTTTTTTAGAAAGTGTATTAATAATTTTATATGCCTTAGTATAGTCTCTTAATAAAATGTTCAGAATAAATTCATTTTTTAATACATTTATACTATTAGTATTAAAATAAATTTTAACTATTTTTTTTAATTTTTTCATTACAGTTATTTTGTTTAGATGGAAATTAGAAAATATTCTATTGTATAAAGCGTTTAAAAATATTTCAGATTTATTTTTTTCTTTAATTTTAGAAGCGTAATAATCACTTAATATATATTTGTTATCTAAAAAAAATATATTTGAAATATTTAAATAGAATATTTCTTCTATGTTTTTATTTTTTAATATTTCTAATAATTTTTTTACATCATCTTCAAATCTGGAAGGTTTATAATATTTTAAAAGTAAAAAAAGATCGGTTGAAAAAGGTAAAATGTTTTCGAAAATATTATTATAACAAATATGTTTAAGTAATTTTATTTTTTTTTCAAATAAATTGTTGTTGTCGTATAAAGTGATAAGTTCGAAAATAATAAATTTTTTCAATTCTTCAATTTCTATATTTTTTATTATTTCTGTTACAAAATTTTGATCATAAACTAGATATTCAAGTGTGTAAATAATTTTTTCAGTCTCTTTTTTCATGTTAACACCTCATTAAAATTATACACCTAAAATAACTAATGTCAATATATTGGAAATAATACAAAAAATATGATAAAATAGTTAATAATATTATACAAGGAGAAATTATGTTTATTAAATATTTGAATATACTAATAATATCTGCAACTCCGTTTATTGAATTAAGAGGTGCTATACCAGTATCACAATTAATTGGGTTGCCATTAATACCTTCAATATTAGTATCCATTGTAGGTAATATTATTCCTATACCTTTTGCATACTTTTTTTCAAAAAAAATATTGCTTTTAGGGAAAGATAGTAAAATATTTGGAAAACTATTTTCATATATTTTAAATAAAGGACATAAAGCTGGTGAAAAAATTATGTCTAAAAGTGGTAATGGAATATTTTTAGCTTTATTACTTTTTGTGGCAATACCAGTACCTGGAACTGGTGCCTATAGCGCTATACTAGCTGCAACACTTTTAGATATAGATTTCAAAAAAAGTTTTATTTCTATTTTTTTTGGAATAATAATTGCGGGTTTACTAATTACTATTTTTACATTTTTGGTTAAATTTTTTGTATAAAAATACCCTATAAAACCTAGGTTTTGTAAGGGTATTTTTTTTCGTTTAAAAAAAAATAATTTTTTTATTAATTTAGATATTGACATATTTATAAAATAAGGGTATATTATTGGTAAGAAAAGAGGTGAAGATGAGGGGGCACTTTAAAGGTCATGAAAAAAACATAGTTTTAAATGATAATTCAAAAAAAATTGAGGATAATATAGATATTAGAATAGATGTTATAAATAAAATACTTTGTGAATTTGATAACTTGCATACGAGATTTAAAGAGAAATTTGAAGTGGATTATAAAAAATTCATAAATGACAAAAAAGAATTAGAAATAAAATTTATAATTGAAGATAGTAAAATAGAAAATTTCGAAAATATGATAGATGAATTTGAGAAAGAGGAGGATATTGAGAATATTGCTACAGCATATTTATCTTTAGATAAATATGGTAGAGATGAAATTGAAAAAAGATATTTTATATTAAAATTTGAAAAAGATGGCATAATTGATCAACTTAAAGTTAAATTTGTTAAAGACAATAGATATTTAAAAAAAATTGAGTTACTAAATAATTATGCTTTTCTAAATAATTTATATATAAATTATTTACCTAATTTTATTTTTGAAAGGATGTATTTTATAAAGATAGTTTCTTTACCAAATAATATAAATATTTTTGATTTTGTATACGATAAAGAAGTAAAAATATATTTTGATTTTTTAGAGTATAACGATGAAATTCAAATAAATAAATTTATTTTTTGGAACATTGAAAAAATAAACTATTTTGCAAATAAAAAGATAATGCCTACAGAAAATAACATTTATTATGAATATGAATTTTCTTTAGATAAAAATTCTAATTATTTGTTAGTAGATGAAGAAAAAGAAATTTATGGTTTAATCAATGAGGGAAATTATCTTAAAGTTTGGACAACTAATTATGGTTATAAATTATGGAAAATGTTAAAAATAAATAATATAAAAAAAGAGGTGAGATTTTCAAATAAAATATATACAGGATATTTTAAAGTATTTAATGAAACTTTTTTAAAAAATTTATTTGATTCAAATATTATTTTCAAGGAGGCTATAGAAAATTTTAAGATAATTACAGAAAAAAATATTACTGGAAAGGAGGAAATAATTTTAGAGATTTTCTTTAAAAATAATTACTTTGCTAAAGTGGATATTTTAAATTACTTAAATCAGTTAATGGAAGAAATGTTCTCTAAAATGAAAATAAAAATATGTCAAAAAACATTTTAGAAAGGAAAATTCCATATTTTTATAATTTTACATGGTTTGTTTTATATGATTACATAAAAAAACATGGACTATATGAGGGGTATAAAAAATTAATTCAAAATCTAAAAACTGATAGTAATACATTTTTTTCTACTATGCAATTCGTTTCAGCGTATCTCAATGACTATGACAAGTATGTGGCTAGTTTAAATCCTGATTTCTATGACTTTATAGATGTTAATGATTTATCTGAAAATGAAAAAAATGTTGTATATATACTTGCAGCATCTATGGATTTAAGAGTTAATAAACCAATATTTGAAATAATTTATCAATATATTATTGATGATCTTAAAATTAGAGGAAAATATAAAGATATAGTTGCTAAGTATATTTTAAAATACAAAATAACAAAAAATATAGACTATGTATTAAAAAATATGTTAAATGAAGTTTTTCCTAAAAATATGCTATATAAAAATATTGACGAAAATAATTACGTAATTTATGTAACTGATAGATATAGTTTGGAAAAAAGTAGATATTTAAGTTATATTGAAAAATATTTTTTAAATAAAAATGAAAATGTCAAAATATATTGGGGAAAGCACTTCACAGTACTAGATAATAAATCTGTATCTAAGATGGATAAAAATGTTGTATTTTAGGGGGAAAAATGTTTAATTTTAGTGTTTTAATTGAAGGAGAGAATGAGAAAATATTATTAGAAAAGACTGAAATATTTGATTTAAGCTATAATTTTAAATCGAGAAATGAAAGTTTAGTTCTAGGAGATAAGGAGGTAACTTTATCATTAGGTATTAAGTTTTTAAATGATCCAAATGATAAAAAAGTTAGAGAAAAAAGTGTTAAAAATTTGGGATCAATTCTACATTGGATTTCTAAAGAAAAAGATTATAGAAAAATAGAAATAAAAGAGATACTTACTGAAGATGAATTTGTTAAATATAAATTCAATAATATGTATATAGAAGAATTTAACAAAAAATATAATGAGGAAAATATTGGGGAGTATATGTTAATTTTCAAACAGAACTTGTTTGAAAAAAATAAAATAGAGGTTGAGAAGGAGAGGGATTAGAATGGGAAATGTAAACATTAATTTAAACGAAATAAACTTAAAGGAGGTTTTTGTATATGACTTCAAATCTACTGGAAAATATAATGAACATGTAGAAGATATAGTTATATTCTCATGTAAATCAAATTATAAAAATGATCTAATAAAATTAATAGACAACAAAGATGTAAAATATGAAATTATTGGGTTAGAAACTAAAAAATTTAACGGAATAGTTAAGGAAATACTTTTTGAAAATTTAGATGAAAAAACATTAGTTGTTAGACTTAGTGGAGTAGATGAGAGCATTAAATTATCACTTAATAAAAATTTAAAAAGGCTTTATCAAGATCCCAATATGCCTGTAAAAAAAATAATTGAAGATATAATAAAAGATTATGGCATAGATTATCATATTTCTAAAAATATTGATATGGAGATAGGAAGAGTTTATTATCAATACAATGAGGATGATTGGTCATTTTTGGTAAGATTGCTATCAGATTTTAATGAAAGGATTTTTATTAATAGAGATGGGATAATCCTTTTTGGTGAAGAAAAATTATCGGAGGCAGAAGAAATTGTGTAAGATTATTCATATTTTTAATAATGGTAATAAACTCATAAGGTTTAAAGATAATAAATTTCATTCTTTGGGTAAAATTTTTAAATACTTGGGTGATTACTATATAGTATGTGAATCAGAAATAGAATTAAAGAATAACGTATATTTCTGCACAGTATCATGTTCAAAACTTAATGATTTTAAAGTAAAGAAAGTTAAAAATGAACATATAGTTGGTAGCTCTTTAAAGGGTAAGGTAATTAAAACTTTAGAAATTGATGGAAAAGCATATATGAATGTTGATTTTAGTGAATTCCTTATTCAAAAATATGGGAAAATACAAAGTTTTGGAAAAAATTATAAGGATATACCGTATAAAACATTCTATTCTCAGAGTAATACAGGATTATTTCCAAGCCCTGAGATAAACGACATTGTAGATGTAGTATTTGTAGATAATGATGAATCAAATATGAAAGTATCGTGGAGTTTAGAAAATGAAAATAGTTCAAGATTTAATGATGGTGAAAAAAGAAATTATTTAAATCAAGTACTAGATTTTAAATTTAATAAGGACATATTTTATCTAAATTTCAAAAATAAAATTGAAGTATTATCTGATAATTTAACTTTGAATTCAAATAATATGTTATTTTCATCTAAAGAAAAAATTGGGTTGGCATCTGAATTGGATGTATATATTGAGGCAAATGATGATCTAGAAATTTTTGGAAAGATCATTGACGTTAAAAGTAAAGGCGGTGATATCAATGTATTAAGTAGTAATAATATACATTTAAAAGGAAAACAAATACATAATGATTAATCGTAGGGGGGGAAATGGAATTAAAAAAATTTGAAGAAATAGAAATTACATCTGATATTTCAAATTTTTTTGATAAACTTGCTGATATATTTTTAATAAAAACATATAATGAAATAAATGATGTTTCTTTTGGTAGATATGAATTGAGTAGATTAAAAATAGAGGAAAAGTTTCCTAACACAGATTTTGACTACTTAGTCTATACAGAAGAAGGGCATATAATGCAAGATGAGTTAGTCATTATATATTTTAAAGAATTAGTTGATGATTTAATAAATATTATTGATGAATTTAAAGAACAAGAATTTTATTTGGATAAAAGTATGAAATACATCAATAAAAATACTGAAGTGGAGTTTAATAAAATAAAATCAAGTAATTCAAATATATTAAATGTATCTGATTATAGATTAAAAAATATAAAGATTACTTTAGCCGGTATTCTATCGGTAGCACATGTTTTTGGAATTAAAGATTTAAAAGAATTTCTAAAAGAAAAGAAAAATATATATTTAGATAAGTATAATATACCTATGACGATATATTTTAAGGAATTTGAAAATTATGATATTAATAATTTGTTCGTTGCTGAAAAAGAGGATGTTGTATTACCAATTGAAAATATAGAGGATAAAAAAATTATTGAAAGTATACCTAATGAAGAAAAAAAAGATTTTTTTGGACAAGATAGTAAATCAGATATATCAACGATATTAGATAAATTAAAAGATCCGGAAATAATAAAGTTAATACTAGATTTGATTAATAAAAAAAATAGCAATAAATCTAATAATGATATTTTGAATTTTGGTAAAGATTGTTTTGATGGTAATGAAAATTATGAGATTCCTAAAAAGGTTATAAAAAGCAATGAAAATGTAAATAATCAGCTTAAAAAGAAGTATGAATCTCCAGAATATGATAAAAATCCAAGTAAATATATTTCAAATACAACTAATAGAGAAATTTCTAAGAAAGATAAAGAAGACATAAATGAAATATTGAATAAGTATGAAGAAGTAACTCAAGACGAAAATAAAGTAGGGGATATAGTTAAACAAAGAGGTTATGATGACTTTAGAGATATTACAAAAAAAAATACTAAATTATTTACAGAGGATATGATTTATTTAATTCTAAAAAATAATAGAGGAGAAGAATTAGAAGTACTAGAAAAAAGTTTAGGGGGATATAGTTGTAGGTATATTAATGAAAGTAATTTTAGTAAATTAACATCAATTTCTAAAAATATCTTTTTATCAAAAGTAAGTGACATGATTAATCTAAATTTAAAAAACTTAGGAATAAAATATGAAGTCGATTTATCAGAATATAATTATTTAAATTTTGGTAAAAAAGATGTTGATGAAATAAATGTTAAGGGAGATAAAAGAATACTTGATTATCTTATTTTAAATAATATAGTAAAAAAGAGTTATAGTGTTGATTCAAAAGGTATAAGAATATATCCAAGAAGTAGAAGAGTTTTTGATAATATACTAATTAAATATTTAAAAAATAGAATTAAGTATAATAAGAATTTTGATGGCATAGATTTAAGGGATAAAAATTTAGTAAGAATTATTATAATATATCTAGATGAATTAGTTGAGGGGCTAAAGGAGAATGAGTTAGAGGTTTTTGATGAAATTGGAAATAAAATAAATATAACTAGAATAATAATATATTTACTAAAAAATAAGTTTAAATTTAGCAAAACATTGCTTGAAAAATTAAACTCTTTGATTAATTATTCCTATGAAGAATATATAAAAGATAAAACAAGAGATAAGGATAAAATGGAAATTTTAAACATTTTTCCTACTCGAATAAGTCTAGAAAAACATTGTGAAATTAAGAAAATTAGAAATATATATATTTTCTATAAATCATTTTATAAGGAGGATGAAAATAGGGTTATAAATTCAGAAGTACTAGCGACTGCAAGTGTAGTTGTAAAATGTAGTCAGTGCCCTACACCAAGTAAATTTGTTACTGGAGGGATTAATACTTTTGTTAAAGGAGATATGATACTAACGGAAAATGATAAGATAATATTACCTTTTGCAACATGTGTTGCAACAAAAGTATGTAGTATAAATATATTTGGAAGTAAATGGGATCCAGTTTCAAATCTAAAGTATGGTCAAAGTAATGCTTTGATTTTAAATTCTAAAATTAATTGCAGTTTTGGAGGAATAATATCACTCGAATCTACTTACAAAAAAAATGTTCTAAACTCCAAAATTGAAATTATAGAAAATAAGGATAAAGTAGATATAAAATTAAACTCTCCATACAAAAGTAAAGATGAACTTATAAATTTTTTAAATGAAAAAATTTTTACATTTAATTTTATAGAGGACTGTTATGATTTGAAAAATAACAAAGTAAAATTTGTTAAAACTTTAAATATTAAAATGCTTGAATTAAAAAAAATATTGGAGTATTTTCTAAAAACAAAATATGTTGATAAAAAAATTGATTTTGAATTAGCCATTTTTGACGAAAATAGAATAATAGATGTTTCAGATATTTATCAAGTAATTAATGGATATTTTTCATCTATCATAGGTGTTAGTAAAAATGATAAAGGTAATAAAATATTTAAAAAATATGGTAAAAACATAAATGGAAGCATATTTTTAAAAGAATATTTATTAGATAAAAATAATGTAGAGGGGAAATATGAAATAGAAGATACTACTAAAAAAAATGAACCAGTTTGGATTAAATATTTACTAAAAGAATATCAAAAATATAAAGGTAGAAAAAGAGATGTTAGATTAAATGAAGAATTTAAAAGAAAAATTACACTATATCATAAAATAGGAGGGGGAATAGATGCAAACTCACAAACACCTTGGTGTTCTTCGTTTGTAAATTGGATATTAGATATATCAGGTATAGGTAGTTTTAAAACACCTTCATCTCAAGAAATGATTAGTAAATTAAATAGAATTAATAAACCACTTTTAGGAGCAATTTTAATTTATACTAAATATGATCAAAACAATAACAAAACAGGTCATGGGCACATTACATTTTTAATGGATATTTCTGAAGATAAAAAACAATATATATGTTTAGGGGGAAATCAAGATAGAGAAATTAAATATAGTAAGTACTATATAGATAAAAAAATGGGAGTAAAAGGGGGGTACTTTAAATTAAATGGTATATTTTGGCCACCTGATTATCCTAGTGAAAACATTTTAGAAATAAAATAGGGGGTAAAATGAAAAAATGGAGGATAATTTTATTATTTATTTCAACTTTATCAGTTGCAAATAATAATTATGAAATCAATACTAATAAAGAAATAATAAATTTAAAAAATGAAATTGAAAATTTAAAAAAAGAAAAAGAAAATTCTGAAAATATAAAATACGATGGATTAGATGTTAATGTAAGAAAAGAAATTGACGAATATACATTGAATATGTCACAAAAAATGGATTTAATAAAAGACAAAATTAAAACTAGATATAAATTAGGTAAATATCAAACCGCAGGAGAAAGTTTTTTAGAAAGTTTAGAAGAAAATGAAAATAAATTCAAGGTTGGAATAGTGAATAAAACGATGGTAAATAAAGAATTGCATAAAAATAATTCTGACATATACTTTATTAAAAAGATAAATAATGATGGAAATAACTTTGGTGTAGGTGTTTATGGTGGATATGTTAATACTAAGTATAAACAATATACTGGCAATGATTTACATGGTTTTGATTTAGGAGTTATTCTTGAGGCTGAATTACCAGAATACGGATTAAATTTAGTTAGTATGAATGAATTTAACAAAGATTTTAAGATTAACTCTGAATATACTTCAAATTCTATAGTTGGGGGAGTATCTTTAGCATATAAAAAACAATTTGGATCATTATTTTATGTTGAACCTATGGCATTTATGTTATATGGAAGTAACATAAGTTCAAAATTAAAGTTTAATGATACTGATGTTAATGTAAAAAATAATTTTATGTATAGTGCTGGAGGTAATATAAAACTTGGATTAGAGAAGGAATTAAATAATAATTCATACAACTTGTTTTTAGAAACAACATTTGATAAAAAAATAAAAAAAGATAACAATCTTATTTTTAAATTTAAAGATAAAGAAAGATATTCTGTTGTTCCACTTCAAAACGATATTAATCTTGACTTAGGTCTTGGTTTTGATGCACTTTTAAATAAATCTCATAGATTACATCTTGATAGTTCAATAGGTCTCATACCATCCGATAAAATATACAAAATTGGGATACTATATGAACTTTTAAAATAAATACTGGCTTAGTCCAGTATTTTTTTGTTGACTTTTTTACTGTTATGGTGTATTATTGATATATAACAGTACATTTACTTTCTTATAGTATACAAAAATAATTAAAAATGATATAATTATATAAAAAAAGAAAGGTAAAAAAAATGAATATTAAAAATATAGCAATAATTGCCCATGTAGATCATGGTAAAACAACTTTAGTAGATGCATTACTTAGACAATCAGGAACTTTTTCACAACATGAAAAATTACAAGAGAGAGTAATGGATAGTAATGATATAGAAAAAGAAAGAGGAATTACAATTTTCTCAAAAAATGCTTCAATAAACTATAATGGATATAAAATAAATATAGTTGATACTCCAGGACATTCAGATTTCGGAGGAGAAGTACAAAGAATATTAAAAATGGTTGATTCTGTTTTATTAATCGTTGATGCATTTGAAGGAGTAATGCCACAAACAAAATACGTATTAAAACAAGCTTTAGAACATGGTTTAAATCCTATAGTAGTAATTAATAAAATAGATAGACCAAATTCAGATCCTGAAAATGTAGTTAATATGGTTTTTGATTTATTTGTTGAATTAGGAGCAAACGATGTACAATTGGATTTCCCAGTAGTATACACTTCGGCAAAATCAGGTATTGCAAAATTACATTTAAATCAAGATACAGAAAACATGAAAGATTTATTTGATTTAATTATTGAAAAAGTACCAAAACCTGAAGGTGATGAAAATGAAACTTTACAAATGTTAGTTACAAATATTGAATATGATGAATATGTTGGTAAATTAGCTACAGGTAGAGTATATAATGGTACATTATCTAGAAATCAAGAAATTGTCCTTGTTAAAAGAGATGGTACACAAGTTAAGTCAAAAATTAGTAGAATTTATGGCTATGAAGGATTAAAAAGAGTTGAATTAGAAAATGCTTCTGCAGGTGAAATAATTACTGTAGCAGGAATAGAAGGGGTAGATATAGGTGAAACTATTTCAGATAAAGATAATGTAAAAGCTTTACCTCTAATTGATATTGATGAACCAACACTTTCAATGAATTTTATTGTTAATGATTCTCCTTTCGCAGGTAGAGACGGTAAATTTATAACTTCAAGAAATATACTAGAAAGACTTACTAAAGAAGTAAATCATAATGTTAGCATGAAACTTGAACAAACAGATTCACCAGATGTATTTCTTGTTAAAGGACGTGGAGAACTTCAATTATCTATATTATTAGAAAATATGAGAAGAGAAGGTTATGAAGTACAAGTATCTAAACCTAAAGTAATTTTTAAAGAAATTGATGGTATGCTATTTGAACCAATTGAATATGCAACTATAGATGTAGCTGATGAATTTGTAGGTGTAGTCATTGAAAAACTTGGTGTAAGAAAAGGAGAAATGACAAATCTAGTCCAAGGTGGAGATGGCTATACTAGGATTGAATTTAAAGTTCCAGCTAGATGTTTAATAGGATTCAGAAATGAATTTTTAACAGATACTAGAGGTACAGGGATATTAAATCATACATTTTATGATTATGAAAAATATAAAGGGGATTTACCTAATTTTAGAAAAGGTGCCCTTATTTCAATGGAAAATGGAACTACATTTGCATATGCTTTAAACAATTTACAACCAAGAGGTATACTTTTTGTTGAACCAGGAGTTGAAGTATATGAAGGAATGATAGTAGGGGAACATACAAGAGATAATGATTTAGTTGTAAATGCTTGTAAAGGAAAAAAACTTACTAATATGAGAGCTGCTGGATCTGATGATAATGTGAAATTAGCACCTGCTAGATTATTTACTTTAGAAATGGCTCTAGAATATATAAATGATGATGAATTGGTAGAAATTACACCAAATGAGATTAGATTAAGAAAGAAATTATTAACAGAAAATGAAAGAAAAAAAGCTAGAAATACTATAGATAGGGGATAAAAAAATGGAATTATTTTTAATATTAAATCTATATATGACACCAATGTTGATGATACTTTTAGGATATCTTTGGACCAAGAGGTTTCCTGCTAAAATTAATAAGCTTTATGGATACAGGACTAAGTGGTCTATGTTATCTCAAGAAACGTGGATATTTTCCAATAAATTATTTTCAAGATTATTTTTGATATTTGGGTTTATATCAATAGTAACTACTTTTTCAATGGATAAATCAAAATTTACACTAATAATTTTAGTTCAACTTATACTATTATTTATACCTTTTTTAATAACAGAGGTATCTTTAAGAGCAATGTTTAATGATAAAGGAGAAAAAAAAGTAAGGAGAAAAATATGAAAAAGATTTTATTATTTTTATTTGCATTTTCTACGTTTATTAGTGCAAATGAAAGAAATATAGATTTAGAGAATAAAATTAATAATGAATATTTGAGAAAAGAGGAAAAATTAAAAAAAGATAACTTAAAAAATAATTTGATGGATTTTAATAAGATAAATATATCTACAGGTATTGATTATTCAAAAAATACTGCAGGACAAAGTCTAATTCAAAATAACAGTATAAATTATGCTTTCATTAGCTATAATTTATCTTTTGATTTACTTAATAAAAATATTTCTAATCATTCTATTAATGCATCAAAAACAATAAATGAGTATTTTTATAATAGAATTGATGAAAATAGGGTTGATTATCTAATCTCTAAACATAATTTAGAACTTGAAAAAGAAAAAGATTTTTTTGAAAAATTGGAATTATTGAAGAAATATAAATTACAAGAAAAAATTGTTGAATTAAATCAAAAAGAGAAAAATAAAATAGAACAAGATATTAAAAATATAGAAAAAAGTTATCAACTAGGTGCTATTTCTAAATTTGATTATGAAGTTGCTAAAAGTAAATTGGATTTATCTCAGCTACAATTTTCTTTAGATAAAGATACGTTAGATCAATTAAAAACTAATATATTATATGAAGAATTAGTTAACGAAAGTTTGGATTTAGAATTTGATAATAAAAAAGTCGAAGATAATTTAATAAGAGATTTTGTTAAGAGAAAATACATAAACATTGAAGAATTAAAAATTTCAAAATTAGAGTATAACTCAATAAAAGATTTAGTTTTAAATAAAATACCATTAATTACACCTTCTGTAGGATATGATATTAAAAATAATGGATTTATGGCTAGTTTAAATATAACTAAAACATTTGATATAGTAACTAATGAATATGATGATATTAAGGAACTAAAACAAGAAATTCAAAATAAAAAGGATAAATTAAAACTATTAGAAGAAAAAATGTTTATAGAGGAAAAAAATATATATAACGCTTTATTATTTAAATATATTGCAAATAATACTACGGTAAAAAATCTAGAATATGAATTAAAAATTTTAGAGAGAAAATTTGAATTAGGTTCAGAAAATTTTATTAATTTATTAAATAAAAGAAATGAATTACATAAAGCTAAGATAAATTTAGAAGAATCAATGTTAGATGTTATTATTAATAATTTAAAATATAAAAGAGGTGTAAAATAATGAAAAAAATGAGTAAAAAAAAGAAAGTATTATTAATACTTACTGCTTTAATTTTAATAGCAGGTGCTTACAAATTATTTTCTAATTCATCAATAGAATATAATGAACCTGTAGAAACACATGAAGCTGTGAAACAAGATTTAAATTTAGAATATACTGTTTCAGGTGAAGTATATAGTGAAAAAGAAGTTTTAGTTTTTTCAAATTTACCTGGTAAAGTAAATAGAGTTAACTTTAGAAAAGGAGATTTAGTAAAAAAAGGAGATGTCTTAGTAGAATTAGATTCATCTAGCATGCAAGAGATTAATTCAAATATTTTTAAATTAAAAATAAATTTATCAGCTAGACAAAAAGAATATTCAGATGCATTATCACTATATAAAATAGGTGGAGTTTCTAAAAATGAAGTTGATAGATTAGCAGATGCTGTTAGATTAGCACAAATAGATTTAAATAATGCGTATAATAATAGTGATGACTTTTCTAATAGAATACTTTCAACAGTTTCAGGTGTAATTACTGAATCTAATGTTGATGAAAATTTAAAAATAGATCAAAGTAAATATTTATTTAAAATAGTAGATGTTGAGAATTTAAAAATACAAGCGGAAATTCCTAATTCAAAAATTAGAAGTATAAAAGAAGGGGATAAAGTAATAATAAAATCAGATTCACTGGAAGAAGGAAAAGAAATAGAAGCTTCTATTTCAGAAATTTCTAAAATTTCAAAGAAAAATCAACAATTTAATGATGCTGTTACAGACATAGTTATTAAAGTAGATTCTAATTCTGGATTAAAACCTGGAGATTTAGTTAATTTAAAAATTAGTTTAGAAAATATAAAAGATGTTGTTGTTGTTAATTTTTTAGATGTAGTATTTGAAAATAATAAACCTTATGTCTATACAGTAGATAAAGATGGAAAAGTTAAGAAAAACGAAGTAATTTTAGGTAAAACAAACAATGAAGTTTATGAGATAAAATCAGGAATAAATAAGGGAGATAGAATACTTAATAATATTGATAATAAATTTAAAGAAGGAGATAAGGTACAATGATAGAAGTTAAGGATGTTACTAAAGTATATCAAAACGGTAAACTTTCCTTAGAAGTACTAAAAGGTTTAAACCTATCAGTAAAAGAAGGGGAGTATGTAGCTTTAATGGGTCCTTCTGGAAGTGGTAAATCAACTTTTTTAAATATATTAGGTTGTTTAGATAATCTAACGACTGGTACATACATATTAAACGGTATTGATGTTTCTGTAATGGGAGAAGATGAACTTTCTACAGTAAGAAATGAAAATATTGGGTTTGTATTCCAAGCGTATAATTTGTTACCTAAATTAACAGCGTTAGAAAATGTTGAATTACCTGCTATGTATAAAGGGACAGATAAAAAAACAAGAATTGAAAAGGCAAAAAGAGCACTTGAAATTGTTGGTTTAGGTGATAGAATTAATCATAGGCCAGTTGAAATGTCTGGAGGACAAAAACAGAGAGTTGCAATAGCAAGAGCTTTGATAAATAATCCAAAAATAATATTTGCGGATGAACCTACAGGAAATTTAGATAGTAAATCGGGAGAAGAAATACTAAAGATTTTCAAGGAATTAAATGATAATGGAGTTACAATAATTATGGTAACACATGAAGAAGATGTTGCTCAACATACAAAAAGAATAATTAGACTTAGAGATGGAGTAATAAATTCAGACGAAATAGTTGAAGAGAGAAGGGGATAATATGCATATTTTTGAATTAATAAAATTATCTCTAAAAAGTTTATATGGATTCAAAATGAGATCATTTTTAACAACTTTGGGGATAATAGTTGGTATAGGATCAGTAGTTATGATTTCTTCTCTTGGAGCAGGGTTTCAAGATGGTTTATTAAGTGATGTAACAAAAACGTATTCTAAGATATTTACAGTAACTTTAAATATGCAAAAATTTGAAAAAGTTCAAAAAGATAGAAAATATTATTTTAATCTTGATGATATTTCTTCAATAAAAAAATTAGATAATATAGATAAAGTATACAGTGAAGCATCTGATGGAGGCTATGGATTAGACAGTAATGGTGAAGAATTATTATATATATTATCAGGTGCTGATAAAGAAGGATATAGTGCATTGAACTTTAAATTAACATCAGGAAGAAGTTTTACTGATGATGAATTTAAAACTAAGAATAACTTGGCAATTATTGGTAGAACATCAGCAGTTTCATTATTTGGAAGTGAAAAAAATGCTTTAGGAAAGAAAGTTTCTTTTGATTCTTTTGAAACAGGAGAAAAATATGAATTTAATATTATAGGTACGTATATTGAACCAGAAGAAAAAGCTAAAAAAACATTTTCTAATAACTATATTTCTTTAATAACTAATGTATATAATTTAAATGTTCCAAAAAGCGATTTTTTAACATCCTTAACTATAAAAGTTAAAGATGAAACTCAAATGGAAAATACTGTAAAAATCATAAAAAAATATTTAAATAATAAATCAGCAAACTTAGATATATATGATTTAAGACAAAGTTCAGAGGATTTAAATCAAGCTTCAGATATTTTAAATAAAATTTCAATATTTATATCTCTAGTAGCAAGTATATCTTTAGCTGTTGGGGGTATAGGTGTAATGAATATTATGCTAGTATCTGTTACAGAAAGAATATCTGAAATAGGACTTAGAAAAGCAATAGGCGCTAAAAACAAAGATATTTTAATACAGTTTTTAATAGAATCAATTACACTAACTTTAATTGGTGGTTTAATTGGTGTAATTTTTGGTGTAACATTAGCATTCTTAATTGGTATACCATTTGAAATTACTCCAATTTTAAAACCAAAGGTGTTAATGTTGTCTTTAATAGTTTCAATGGGAACAGGGCTAATATTCGGAATTTATCCAGCTAAAAAAGCATCAAAATTATCTCCAATGGAAGCTTTAAGAACAGAATAAATAAATTAGGAATAATCGTTTTGATTATTCCTTTTTTATTGAAAAAAATATAATAAAGGTATATAATTTAAATGTAGTATAAACATTTTATTTTATATGACTATTGATAAAATTAAAAAAAAATGTTATAATAGCTTTACCATACAAGTCGGGGATGTAGCGGGTCCTTGTACCTGAAGTCCGCTTTAGCAGGGATGATACCGATTTTGAGGGTAATACTGGTGTTCACGCCATATTAAATTAATGTTGAGAAAATAGTCTTATATTGTAGCGATTCAGCGAAACATGTCAGGTCGGGAACGAAGCAGCATTAAGTTGAGATTTCTAGGTTTATAAGGTAGCTATTTTTGAGTTAATCTAGTATGAAACAAATGTTGGTCTTATTCGATTAATTGGTGTATGGTATATAGCTAGTTATCTAGCTTTTTTTATTATACAAGGAGTATATATGAAAATATCAAAAGTAGAATACAAAAATTTATATGAATTTAAGGACATAAAAGATTCGGAAAATAACATATATTATGCAATTTCTTTTGAACACAGAATATTTGGTTATTTGATAATCAAAAAAGAAGAAAAACTTGTTATTGATAAAATATATATAAAAGAAGATTATAGAAATAGTGGTTATGGTTCAAGGCTTTTAAATTATGCTATTTATGATTGTATAAATTTAGGATATGACCAAGTTGCTGTATACAAGCATAAGAAAGTTGACAATTTTTTAGAAAAAAATGACTTTATTAAATTAAATGATATTTATGTTAGATCTAATTTGAAAGAAGAAATAGAAGAATTAAATTCAACAATAAAAGTAAGCAAAATATCTATAGTGATTAATACGATACTTGCTGCATTAAAACTTTTTTTAGGTTATAGTTTCACTATTAATTCTTTAATTGCAGATGGTATTAATTCATTCGCTGATTTAATAAATAATATTCTTATATTAATTGGAGCTAATATTGGTAAAAGCCCACATGATGATGACCACCCATTTGGACATGGTAAGGTAGAATCAGTATTTAGTTTGATAATAGGAGTAACAATAATTTATACCTCTTTAGGAGTATTGCAAAAAGGTATAATGATGCTAGCTAGAAAAGAGTTTAACATAATAAATGATAAATTTTTAATTATAGTTATTATTTCTACAATTTTACTTTTAATTAAGTTAATACAATATTTTTACGTATATTTTGTTTCAAAAAAATATACAAATCCATTAATTAATGCTCTTTTAGTAGACTATAATGTTGATATAATAATGTCTAGTGCTGTAATAGTTGGTATATTAATTTCAAAATACATTTCACCTAATATGGATGCTTTATTATCAATAATAATTTCTGGATACTTATTATTTCAAGGATATAAAATACTAAAAGAAAATACATTAATATTAATGGATTCACAAGATGAAAATTTACTTTTAAACGTTAAGATATTAACGTTAGAGGTAAAAGAAATAGAAAATATTCATGATATATATATGACTAGAGTTGGGAAAAATGTATATGTGATAGCAGATATTAGAGTCAAATCTGATATAACGCTAGAGAGGGCTCATGAAATTTCTGTAATTGCAGAAAAAAAGATTAAATACAGATACTCAAATATTAAAAAAGTCATATATCACATAGAACCAACATATAGTGAGGAGTAGTTATGAGAATAGTTGGACCGGCAGGAAATTTTGATAAATTAGATGCAGCGATTAAAGCAGGTGCAGATGAGGTATTTTTAGGATTAAAAGGGTTTGGTGCAAGAAGAAATAATGATAATTTTTCAATGCAAGAACTACTTGATGGAATAGATTATGCACATAAAAAAGGTGTAAAAGTTTTGCTTGCATTAAATACAATAATGAGAGATATGGAAATAAAATCAGTTTATAAAAATTTTAAACCTATTTATGAACATGGTGTAGATGCAGTAATAGTTCAAGATTTAGGTTTAATAAAATTTTTGAAAACAAACTTTCCTGATTTAGTATTACACGGTAGTACACAGATGACAGTTGCTAATCATGTTGAAGCAAATTATCTTAAAGAATTAGGATTATCAAGGGTAGTTTTAGCAAGGGAACTTTCTTTTGAAGAAATAAAAGAAATAAGAGAAAATACAGATATAGAATTAGAGGTTTTTGTTTCTGGATCTTTGTGTATTTCTTATTCGGGTAATTGTTATGTATCTAGTTTTATAGGTGGTAGAAGTGGAAATAGGGGTATGTGTGCATATACTTGTAGAAAGAAATTTAAAGATGAAGAAGGAAATTTATCGTATTTTTTATCACCCAATGATCAATTATTGGAAGAAGAGGAAATTAATAAATTAAAATCAATAGGTATTGATGCAATAAAAGTTGAAGGTAGAAAAAAACAACCTGAATACATATTTGAAACAGTGTCATATTATAGGGATGTATTATCAGGTAAAAGTAGAGAAAGTCAAAGTTATAAATTGTTTAATAGAGGATATTCAAAAGGGTATTTTTATTTAGATGATAAATTAATGAATCATAAATATTCTTCTAACTTCGGATATCTTTTAGGTAAAATAGAAAATAATGAAATAAAACTACTAGATGATTTAATTTTAGGTGATGGAATACAATATGTAAATCAATATTTTGAAAAAATTGATGGTATTTATGTAAACAAGATATTTCAAAATGGAAATAAAGTTCAATTAGCTAAAAAAGGAGATACAATTAAATTATCGGACGTACCAAAAGGTAGTAAGTATGTTTATAAAAATTATTCAAAAGATATAAATGATACTATTAATCATAGTATTAAAATAGGTAAAAGATATAAAAAAATAAACGCAAAAGTTAAAGCATATTTAAATAATGAAATATTAATTGAATTTTCAACTTTAAATAATTTCAAAAAAGAAATTATATCAGAGAAAAAAGGACCAATTTTAGATAGTATAGCAAATAAAAAAATATTAGAAGAAGATATAATAAATAAAATTTCAGAGTTAGGAGATACTGATTTTCAGATAGATGAAATTGAAATAGATTATGATGGAATTGCATTTATACCTTTTAGTTTGATAAAGCAGATGAAAAGAGAATTAGTGGATGATTTAGCTAAAAAACTAGTTGATTCATATAAACATGAAGAAAGAGAATTTGTTGAATTTAAATACCCAAAAATTGATAGACTAATCAGTCCAATTTTCTCTGCTTTATGTAGAACAGATGAACAAGTAAAAAAATGTAAAGAATTAGGGATAGAAAAAATCTATAGAGAGAATTTTGATATAACTAAACAAAAAAATATTAATAATAGATTGTTAAATCAAGAGAGCAATTTAATTTCAAATCTTTATCAACTTGTAAATGGTAGAAATAAAGGTTATAAAAATCAAGCTATAAACTGGAACTTTAATGTATTTAATAATATTAGTATAGATGTATATTCTAGTTTTGAAAATATTGATACTGTATTTTTATCTCCTGAATTAAATTATAAACAATTAAAGTTAATTACAAATACGTCTTTAAAAAGAGGTTTAGTTATATACGGTAGTTTAAAATCTATGTATATTGAACACACAATTGATAAAAAAAAATATAAGGAAATTCAAGGAGAACATTTTGATAGATATAAAGTTGTAAAAAATGAACTTGATAATATAGAACTATATCTCTATAAACCTATGAATTTAATACCAAAACTTGATTTAATTTATTCATTAAACTTGGATGAATTGAGATTAGATTTTACGTTTGAAAGTCCAGAAGAAGTAGAAAAAATTATTAAATCAATTAAGACTAAGAGTGGGAAATATAACCCTTACGCTTTTGACATGGGTGTGAGTTAAAAATTGTTAGGATTATTCTTTAATTTAAGGGAATAATCCTTATTATTTTTATCTAAAAATATACATATATTGTTTGGTAAAAGCTATAAAATATGATATAATAAATAGTAAAAGAATATGTTTTTAGGAGATTTTATTATGAATAGCAAAGAGAGAAATTTTTTAAGAAAAAGAGCACATGGTTTAGAGCCTGTTGTTAGGGTTGGGAAAGAAGGTGTTACAGATACTGTAATACAAAGCATTAAAGAATATATTGAAAAAAATGAATTAATGAAAGTTAAATTGTTACAAAACAGCCTAGAAGACGTTACTATGGAGCTTGTAAATGAAATAGAAGCTAAAGCAAAATGCGTATTTGTTGGGTCTGTTGGTAAAATAATGATTTTCTTTAAAGAAAAAAGAGATAAAAATAAAATTGGAGAAATAACACAAGAATTTATCGAATTTAAGAAAAAGCGTCGTGAAATGAATGAATAGTGGATTTTTATTGGGAAATAAAATAATAGATGTAGTATTTATTTCTGCAATGATAGCTCAACTATACAAATGTTTTTCACCAATTTTTAAAGGAAAAAAAATAGATTTTAGTAGAATATTTTCTACAGGGGGTATGCCTAGTTCACATTCTTCATCTACTATGGCACTTTCAGTTTCAGTAGGTATAGTTAAAGGTTTTAATAGTGTTGAATTTGCAATAGCATTAGTTTTTGCTATAGTTACAATGTATGATGCTACAGGAATAAGACAAGAGGCAGGTAAGCATGCAAAAATATTAAATTCTATAATAGAAGAAAAAAGATTTTTAGATAAAGAAGAGATAAAGGAATTAAAAGAATTTTTAGGACATACACCTCTTGAAGTTTTTATAGGTGCATTGTTAGGTATATTAGTTTCGTTATTGATGAAAGGATATTTATTGTCATAATATGAAAAAAAGATTAGATGTACTTTTAGTTGAACTTGGACATTTTGATACAAGAGAAAAAGCTAAAAGAGAAATTATGATAGGTAACGTAATAGTTAATGATAAACTAGAAACAAAACCTGGAACACAGTATAAAGAAGAACTTATTAAAGAAATTAGAATAAAAAATAAGCTAAAATATGTAAGTCGTGGTGGCTTAAAATTAGAAAAAGCTATTAGTTATTGGAATTTAGATTTTACGGATAAAGTTGTTTTAGATATAGGTGCATCTACAGGTGGATTTACTGATTGTAGTTTACAAAATGGTGCAATAAAAGTGTTTGCGAATGATGTAGGTACTAATCAGCTTGACTACAAATTAAGGACTGATGAAAGAGTGATTTCTCTAGAACAAATACATATAAAAGATTTAATTTTAAAAGAAAAAGTTGATTATATTGTTATAGACGTATCATTTATATCTTTAACTAAAGTTATACCTTATTTTGAGAAATTTTCTAAAGATGATACTAAAGTAATTGCCTTAATAAAACCTCAATTTGAAGTAGGTAAAGAAAAAATTTCAAAAAATGGAATAGTAATAGAAAAAGAATATCACGATGAAGCTATTAGAAAAGTAGTTGCATCTTTTAAAGAAAATAATTATGAAATAGTAGAAGTGATAGACTCACCTATTCTTGGAGGTAAGGGTAATAAAGAGTTTCTAATTTATACAAAAAGGAGTAATTCATGAAAATAAATAAAAAACATTTATTAACAGTATTTTTAATAGGAATATTTGGATATGTAACATACTCTGAAGAAAATGTTACAGCAACTAAAAAAGATGTTCCTGCAGTTCAAAGAGCAAATGCCACAGTAGATATTAAAAATATTAACAAAATAATACAAACTATTAACTATATCAATGAAATATGGGTTGGTTCTGAAGAAGTTGACAAAGAAAAACTTTATGAAGCAGCTTTACGTGGTATGGTTAAGAGTTTGAAAGATCCTTATTCAGAGTATTTAAGTGAGAAGGAATTAAATGAACTTAATGAAGGATTAGATGGTGTATATGTTGGAGTTGGAATGTCAATTAGAAAAGAAAAGGGAGACTATATGGAGGTTATATCTCCTTTTATAGGTGGACCTGCTTTTAAAGCTGGTATTCAAATTGGAGATATAGTTACAAAAATAGACGATGAAGATATAATTGATTTAACTGCAACAGAAACTTCAAAGATGCTTAGAGGAGATGAAAATACTAAAGTTAAAATTGAAATATATAGACGTGGATTAAAAAAACCACTTACATTCACTCTTACAAGAGCAACTATTAAACTTGATAATGTTGAATATAAGATGCTTGATAAAACAAATAAGATAGGATATATATCATTATTACAGTTTGGAAGTACAGTTGGAGAAGAGATTAAGGAATCTATTTTAGACCTTGAGAAACAAGGGATGAATAAATTAATATTAGACTTAAGAACTAATCCAGGAGGATCTCTATCAGAAGCTGTAGAAATAGCTTCAATGTTTGTACCTGATGAATTAATAGTCTCTTTAAAAACAAAATCTGGTGTCGATAAAAAATATAATAGAGTTGGAGAACAAATATTTAAAGGTGATATGGTAATATTAGTTAATAAAGGTTCTGCTTCTGCTTCAGAAATTGTTACAGGGGTATTAAAAGATTATGAAAGAGCTACAATAATTGGAGAAACAACATACGGTAAGGGTGTAGCACAAGGAATATATCATTTTAAAAATGAAAAAGATGCTTTAAAATTAACAATAGCTGAATATTCAACACCCAAAAATAAAAATATAAATAAAAATGGTATAGAACCAACTATTTATATAAAAATGAATTCTTTACTATCTGACAAGGGATATTCAAGTGAAACAGAACAAGCAAAAGAAAATAGAAAAAATGAAATAATAAAAATACTTGAAGAGACTGAAGGTAAAGAAAAAGCAGCTGAGATTATTAAAGAAGGAGATAGACAATTAAAAGCTGCTATTAAACATTTATTAGGAGAAAAAGTAACTCCAGATAAAAAAGAAGATGATAAATCTGATAAAAAAACTAAAAAAGATATCATATTAGAAGATAATAAAGATAAGAAATAGAGGGATTATGTTATATATCGTTGGTACTCCTATAGGGAATTTAGAAGATATGACTTTTAGAGCTGTTAGAACTTTAAAAGAAGTAGATTATATTTTTGCAGAAGATACAAGAGTAACTAAAAGACTTTTAAATCATTATGAGATTGAAACTAAAGTTTATCAATACCATGAACACAATAAGCAATTTCAGATTGATAATATAATAAAATTATTAAAAGAAGATAAGCAAATAGCAGTAGTAACAGATGCAGGTATGCCATGCATATCAGACCCTGGCTATGAATTAGTAGATACTGCATTAAAAGAAGGATTAAAAGTTACCGCTATTCCAGGCCCATCTTCAATCACTACTGGTGCTGCAATTGCAGGTATAGATACTAGACGTATGGCGTATGAAGGTTTTTTACCTAAGAAAAAAGGGAGACAAACTCTATTTTTAAAATTACAAAAAGAAGAAAGAGCTATAATTATTTTAGAATCACCTAATAGGATAGTTAAAACTTTAAAAGATATATTAAATTATCTTGGAGACAGATATGTTGTAATAACACGTGAATTAACTAAGGTATATGAGGAGATTTTAAGGGGAAAAACAAGTGAGTTGATTGAAATTTTAGAAAAAAGAAATGTAAAAGGTGAAATAGTACTTTTTATAGCGAGTGGAGAAGAAAATGAGTGTGATGATTAACTGGTATCCAGGTCATATGAAAAAAACTAAGGAAATGATAGTTGAAAACTTGAAAATTGTTGACTTAGTTATAGAAATTTTAGATGCTAGAATACCAATTTCTAGTAAAAATCCTGATATAGAAACATTAGCTAAAAATAAATTAAGAGTTGTTGTATTAAATAAAACGGATTTGGTAGATGAGTCAAAATTAAATGAATGGGAAGATTATTTTATAAAAAATAAAATATCTCATCATTTTTTAGCAATAAGTGTTGAAAAGAATAAAAATTTTAATGAGTTAAGAAAAATAGTAAATAAAATTTATGAAGATAAATTAGAAAAAATGATGAAAAAAGGTCTAAGAAAAACTGTTGTAAGAGCTATGATAGTTGGAATACCAAATGTCGGTAAATCTAAGTTTATTAATAAATTTTCAAATAAAAATAAAGCAAAAGTTGGTAATAAACCTGGATTCACAAGAGGAAAACAATGGATTACTGTAGATGAAAAATTTGAATTATTAGATACACCTGGTGTTTTATGGCCAAAATTTGAAGATAATTTAGTTTCATTTAATTTAGCTATTACTGGATCAATAAGAGATGATATATTACCATTAGAGGTAGTTTCAAATAGGTTATTAGATATAATGAAAAAACAAAATATAATAGATAATTTAATTACTTCATATGGTTTAGAAATAGATAGCTTAATTAATATGGATAATGTTGAAATTTTTTCGATTTTAGAAAAAAGATTAGGTATATATAAAAATGAAGAATTTAGTTTTGAGTTAATTTCAAGAAGATTACTCAAAGATTATAGGATAGGTAAGTTAGGTAAATTCTTTCTTGAATATCCTGTAGATTTTAAGAAAGAAGGTTAAAATGAATTTTAAAGATTACAATTTAAGTAATGAAATGCTAGAGGCATTAGAAAAGAAGGGGTTTACATCACCGAGTGAAATACAAGCGTTGGTTATACCTGAATTATTAAAAGAGGAGACACATTTAATTGGTCAAGCACAAACAGGAACAGGTAAAACAGCAGCATTCTCTATACCTATTTTAGAGAGAATTGTACCTACAAAAAAAGTTAAAGCTTTAATTTTAGCCCCTACTAGAGAATTAGCAAATCAAGTTAGTGATGAAATTTATTCTCTAAAAGGAGAAAAAGATATTAAAGTTTTAGCTGTATATGGAGGAGCATCTATTGAAAATCAAATCAAAAATTTAAAAAAAGGTGTAGATATAGTTGTAGGAACACCTGGACGTGTAATTGATATGATAAATAAAGGTACTTTAAAATTAAATGAATTAGAGTATTTTGTTTTAGATGAAGCAGATGAAATGTTAAATATGGGGTTTATTGAGGATATAGAATTAATATTAGAAAAAACAAATGAAGATAAAAAAATGCTATTCTTTTCTGCAACTATTCCTAAACCTATACTTGCAATAGCCAAAAGATTTATGCCTGAGCATAAAATATTGAAAGTGCAAAAAAAGGAATTAACAACACATTTAACAGAACAAATATATTTTGAAGTTAGAAGAGAAGATAAGTTTGAGGCCCTTTGTAGAGTTTTAGATTATAAACCAGACTTCTATGGAATAGTATTTTGTAGAACAAAATCAGAAGTTGATGAAGTTACAAATAAATTAAAATCTAGAAACTATGATGCTGAAGCTATACACGGCGATATCACACAAGGACTAAGAGAAAAAGCTTTAGATTTATTTAAAAATAAAATACTTAATATTTTAGTAGCAACAGATGTTGCTGCACGTGGAATAGATGTAAGTAATTTAACACATGTTATTAATTATTCTATACCACAAGAATCAGATTCTTATGTTCATAGGATAGGAAGAACTGGAAGAGCTGGTAATAAAGGAGTTGCTATTACTTTTGTTACACCACAAGAATCAAGAAAATTAGCACAAATTAAAAGAGAAACAAAATCAGAAATTAAAAAAGAAAATATTCCAAATGTTGAAGATATAATAAAAGCAAAAGAAGAATTATTAATCGCTTCAGTAGAAGAAATTATGTTGGAAAATGATTATAAATTATATGTTGAGTTAGCTAATAAAATCTTAAAAGGTAAAAATATAGAAGCTGCTGTAGCTTCATTATTAAGACATATTTATGATGATGAATTTATACCAGCAAGTTATGGTAAGATTAAAAATGTACAAGTTGAAATTAAAGATAACACAAGATTGTTTATTGCTTTAGGTGAAAAAGATGGACTTAATGTAAATAAATTACTAAAATTAATACATGAAAAAACTAAAGTGCCTGGAAGAAAAATTAAAGATGTAAAAGTAATGCCTAATTTTTCATTTATTACAGTGCCATTAGAAGAAGCAGAAATAATAATTAAAATTTTCAATAAAAATACTGCAAAAAATAATAAACCTATGGTTGAAGTTGCAAATTCAGACAAATCATCAGGTGGTTCAAAAAAAAGAAATAGATCAAAAAGTGGAGATAGTAAGAAAAAAAGAAAATAATGTGAGGTTGCTATGAATTCAGTTGTATTAAAACCAGATAATGAAATAAAATTAAATAAAGAGTTGATAAGTAAAGAAATAAATATTATTAAAAATATTTTATTAGAAATAGTTCCAGATGTTGATATTGAATCTATTTTAAGAGATGAAAAACATTTTCAAAATATAGATGAAATAGAATCTAATATAGTAAGATTATTAACTGTCTTGCCCTTATTAATAAATATTGTTGAAGACGTATATCAGGCAAAAATTATTAAATATAATACAATAACTAAAAATTATTCTGAAGGTATGATAGACAATTTACTTTCAAAGCTTGATTTAAAAAATATGAACAAAGAAAATCTTATGGAAGTATTTTCAAATATTAGAGTAGTTCCTGTATTAACAGCACATCCAACACAGGTTCAAAGAAAATCTGTGCTTGATTTAACTCAAAGTATTTATGAAATTTTAGAAAAAAGAGAATTAGTAGAACATAATTTATTAGATGAAAATGAATGGATTAATGAATTAAGGAAAAATATTAATTTATTGTGGAGAACTGATATTTTAAGAAATTCTAAACTAAGGGTAAGTAATGAAATTACTAATTCACTTAGTTACTATAATTCTACTTTCTTAAAGGCTATACCAAAAATTAATCTTAAATTTAAAGAATTAGCTAAAAAGTTAGATATTTTTTCTAATGAATATACACCAATACTTATGGGAACATGGATAGGTGGAGATAGAGATGGTAATCCTTTTGTTACTCAAGAAACACTATTAAATGCAACTTATTCACAAGTTGACACAGCTATTTCTTACTACATAAAAGAACTTAAAAAACTTTATAGAGAATTTTCAATATCTAGTTTAAAAAATGATTATAGTGATGAATTAAAAGAATTAGTTAAACTTTCAAAAGATAATTCAGAACATAGAGTATATGAGCCATATAGACTAGCAATTTCGTATATTATTGATAGTTTGAAAGATGTGAAGAAAAAATTATTGGAAGAAAAATTAGAACTACCTTATGATACATACTATAATTCTAAAAAACTTTTAAAAGACCTATTAACAATTAGAAAATCTATTGAAGTACATAGTGATGAAATACTTGCATATGGAAGATTAGATGAGCTTATTGAAGCTGTAAAAGTATTTGGTTATCATTTATCATCGATAGATTTAAGACAAGATTCAAGTGTTTATGAATATTGTGTAAATGAACTATTAAATATAGCAAAAATAACAGATAATTATTCTAATTTAACTGAAAATGAAAAATGCAAATTACTTATAAACCAAATAGAAAATGAGCCAAGAAAATTAAGTTCAGTTACTTGTGAGAAAAGTGAACAATTACAAAAAGAATTAAAAATTTTTGGGACTATGAAAAAATTAATAAATATTTTTGGTAAAAACATAATTAAACAAAATATTATTTCACATACTGTTGAAATTTCAGATATGTTAGAACTTGCATTATTACTAAAAGAATTTGATTTAGATGGTAAAGTAAATATATCTCCTTTATTTGAGAGTATAGAAGATTTAAAAAATTCAGAAATAATAATGAAAACATGGTTTGAATTAGATATTGTAAAAAAATGGTTAGAAAATAACGGAAGATTACAAGAAATAATGCTTGGTTATTCTGATAGTAATAAAGATGGTGGATATATTACTTCAAGTTGGTATTTATATAAAGCGCAAAAAGAATTAGTTGAATTAGCTAAATCAAATAAAGTTAAACTTAATTTTTTCCATGGACGTGGTGGAACAGTTGGTCGTGGAGGAGGACCAAGCTATGAAGCTATATTATCTCAACCAAGTGGCTCTATACTTGGTAAAATTAGATTAACTGAACAAGGTGAGGTAATAGGTGCAAAATATGGAAATTTAGATTTAGGTAAATTTAACTTAGAAGCATTATTATCTGCAACATTAGAGAAATCTTTAAGAGATGAATCTAAAGATATTAAAGAATATGAAAATATTATGGAACAAATATCAAATATAAGTTACAAAGAATATAGAAAACTAGTATATGAAACAGAAGGATTTTCTGAATATTTCTTTGAATCAACTCCGATAAATGAAGTTTCTTCATTAAATATTGGGTCAAGACCTTCTTCTAGAAAAAAAGTTCTAGATATAGAAGGGTTAAGAGCTATACCTTGGGTATTTTCTTGGTCACAAACTAGAGTAATGCTTCCAGGTTGGTATGGAGTTGGTACAGCTTTTAATAAATGGATAAAAGAAAATGATGGACTTAATACATTAAAATCAATGTATAAAAATTGGCCATTTTTTAAAGCGTTATTATCAAATTTAGAAATGGTTTTATCTAAAACAGATATGAATATAGCGAAGGAATATTCAAAATTAGTAAAAAATGAAGAAAACTCAAATAAGGTATTTGAAATGATAAATAAAGAATGGTTATTAACTTTTAATTTACTAAAAGAAATAACTGGAATTAGATATCTTCTAGAAGATAATGAAATGCTTACTTTAAGTTTAAAAAATAGATTACCGTATTTCAATGCTTTAAATTATCTTCAAATTGAATTGATAAAGAAAGAAAGATCAGGCAATAAAACTGAAGAAGTAAATAAAGCAATACATACAAGTATTAATGGAATTGCTACAGGTCTTAGAAATAGTGGATAGGAGGAATCATGTCAGAATTAGAAATTAAAAAAGAAGTCGAAAGACAATTTGAAATATTAAAAAGAGGATGCGAAGAAATAATTAGTGAGGAAGAATTTAAGAAAAAATTAGAAAATTCAATTAAAAATAATAAGCCTTTAAAAATAAAATTAGGAATAGATCCAACTGGTTCGGAATTGCATATAGGACATGCTGTACCATTAAGAAAATTAAAACAATTTCAAGATTTGGGTCATGAAGTAAACTTTTTAATAGGTACTTTTACTGCAAGAATAGGAGATCCAACGGGAAAATCAGAAACAAGAAAAATGTTAAGTTTTGAAACTATTCAAGAGAATATTAAAACTTATTTAGAACAAGTTAAATTAATTCTTGATTTAGATAAATTAAAAGTTGTATATAATCATAATTGGTTAGAAAAATTAACATTAGAAGAAATGTTAAAACTATTATCTATGTTTACTGTATCACAAATGATTCAAAGGGAAGATTTTTCAAAAAGATTATCAAATAATCAACCTGTATCATTAATTGAATTTACATATCCAATATTACAAGGGTATGATTCTGTTGCATTAGAAGCTGATGTTGAATTAGGTGCTACAGAGCAAAAATTTAATTTATTAAGAGGTAGAGATTTACAAAAAAATTTCAATCAAGAGCAACAAGTTTGTATGATAATGCCAATATTGGTTGGTCTTGATGGAGTAGAAAAAATGTCTAAATCTTTAGGAAATTATATTTCTATTAAAGATACTCCTACAGATATGTTTGGTAAAATTATGTCTATTTCCGATGAATTAATGCAAAATTATTATGAAATGATTACAAATATACCACTTGAAGAGGTTAAGGATATGTTAGCTAATCACCATCCTATGGAATGTAAAAAGAGATTAGCATTTGAATTAGTTAAAGAATATTATGGTGAAGAAACAGCGAAAGAATCTAAATTATGGTTTGAAAATGTTTTTAGTAATAAAAATTTAAATGTTGAATTACCAGAAGTGAAATTTGATGAAAATGAAATGCATGCGTTAGAATTGTTATCTAGATTAAAATTCATTTCTACTAACAGTGAAGGTAGAAGATTAATAGATCAAGGTGCAGTAAAAGTTAATGATGTTCAAATTAAATCTATAAATGAAGTAATAAATTTAGAAAATGGAACAATAGTTCGTTGTGGTAAGAAGAAAATAGTTAAGATAGTTAAATAACGGAGGAATAATGAGTAAAATATTAAAATTTGATGAAACTATAATTTATGATACTATAGTTATAGGTGCAGGACCTGCTGCTGTATCTGCCAGTATATATGCTGCTAGAAAAGGTTTAAAAACAGCTATGATAGGTGAAGATATTGGAGGACAAATATTAGATACTAATGAAATAGAAAATATTATTGGTATACCTCTAACAAATGGTTTTGATTATGCCATGGAATTAGAAAAACATATGTCAGAATATGAGATATATTTCTATAAAGGTCATAGAGCAAAAGAAATTATAGATGAAGGTAGTTTAAAGAAAATTATTACTGATGACAGCAAAATTGTATCAACTAAAACAATAATTATAGCTACAGGAGCTAAATGGAGACAACTTGGAATACCTGGTGAAAAAGAATATACAGGAAAAGGTGTACACTATTGTTCAACTTGTGATGGACCTTTTTATAGAAATAAAGATGTTGTAATAGTAGGTGGAGGAAATTCAGGAGTAGAAGCAGCTATAGAAATATCTAATATCGCAAAAAATGTTGTTTTAGTAGAATATATGGATGAATTGAAAGCTGATAAAGTTTTACAAGATAGATTATCAACTTTAGATAATGTTAGGGTTTATCTATCATCTGCTGTAACAGAAATATTAGGAAATGAATATGCAGAAATAGCAAAATTAAGAAATAGAAATAATTCAGATGAGTTTGAATTAAAAATGGATGGTTTATTTGTAGAAATAGGTTTAACTGCTAATACAGATATAGCTAAAGATTTAGTGAATTTAAATAATTTTGGAGAAATAATTGTTGATGAAATGAATATGACATCAATAAATGGTATTTTTGCTGCAGGGGATTGCACGAATACAAAACATAAACAAATAATTATAGCTATGGGTGAAGGGGCTAAGGCTGCACTTAGTGCATTCGAATATATAATTAAAAATTAATAAAAAGGAATTTTCTTATATTAGACTAGATCTAATGGAAAATTCCTTTTTTATTCTATAGGAAATTAGAACTCTAATAAAGTGTGTATATTTTTATTAATTCAAATAATTGAATAATTATAATGATATAAAAAGAATGCACTTTATATATTCAAGTAGCACAAAATTACCTATTTGAA
>NZ_LOHX01000213.1 GCF_001559775.1 Streptobacillus felis
TGAAAACATTTTTGGAATAAAAGAGGATATTACATATATTTATGAAGAAAAAGATGAAGAAAAATTAAGAGTTAAGATACTTAATTTTTTTAATAGAAATAATAAAAGAAAAGCAATATTTTGTATGAATGGTAAGGTATTGTTAGAAGTATTGCAAAGTATTAAGAAATTAGGATTTGATATAGAAGATGATGATATAGGGATATGTAGTTTTGATGATTGGG
>NZ_LOHX01000214.1 GCF_001559775.1 Streptobacillus felis
AATGTAAGAAACCAAAAAATGATAGTAGGAATTATTGGTGTTATGCTATTTATATCTTTTGCTAAATTGCTTAGAGAGGGTTTGAATTTTACTAATATTTTTGTAAATTTTATCATTCATTTAGGAATAGGTGTATTTTCAACTTTACTATCTGCCATTTTGGTATTTGTAATAAATGAATTGTTTAATCTCAATATAAACATGGATATAGTTATATCTCTTTGGATAGTAATAATTACTGTAATTCTTAGTTTATTTTTTTAAACTAGAACAAAAATAGAATCGAAAATTTAACATAATATTTTTTCAGCTGTTGTAATAGCATTTTTAGTAATATTATTTCCGGGACTATTTTCAAAGAAACAAAGTTTACACACGCATTTATTATCATGGCTTGGATATTTAAGGGCAGGTCTTAATACAGTAA
>NZ_LOHX01000215.1 GCF_001559775.1 Streptobacillus felis
TTCATGTATTTTAAGGAAGGACTACATTCTTAACAGATGCAACACTTGGTGACTGGTATTTTGATTAACTTACAATGTGGTTTACTTTCATTGGTATCATCATTGGTGAAGTAAATGGATTAAGTGAAAAAGAAATAGTAGATTCATTTATGTTTGGTGCGGCTGACATCTTATCAGTTATATTAATTATAGACTTATCTAGAGATGTTTCAGTATAAATGTCAGTAAAATACTTAGAATAATACATACTAAAATTAGCATCTCAAGGAATTGCAGGAATTTCTTCATTGATGTTTAACACTGCATCATCAAAACTATATAGGGTATTATCATTCTTTATACCTTCGACTTCAGGACTTGATTCAGTATCAGTTCCTACAA
>NZ_LOHX01000216.1 GCF_001559775.1 Streptobacillus felis
AGTTAATACTTGAAAACTTACCGGTATTTATTAATTATGAAAATATTAATGATGCTATAAGTAAAGGTGCTATGGCATTATTTAGTGATAAATATGGAGATGTAGTCAGAGTTGTAGAAATCTCAGGTGTATCTTTAGAACTTTGTGGAGGAATACATGTTTCTTCAACTGTAGAAATAGGTTTATTTAAAATGAAATCAGAACAAGGAAAGGCATCAGGTGTAATAAGAATAGAAGCTATAACTGGATA
>NZ_LOHX01000217.1 GCF_001559775.1 Streptobacillus felis
TCATTAACAAATTGATGCATATAATTAAAACCATAATAATCGATAACAGGTCTCTACGGCTCAATAAAATCATATGTTAGATTGAAGGCATTCATCATAGAATCATGATGAACACCTATATATGTTGTAATTCCAAAACTCCATAATATGCTTGTAATTGCACTTCTAAATACTCCATTCCCGTACTCTAACGCCATATTAATTGAATCTTTCTCTTTTTTTCTTGTAAATCCTGTTCCATATAGATAATTACAGAAAACTTTTGCTGCTG
>NZ_LOHX01000218.1 GCF_001559775.1 Streptobacillus felis
GGTTTAGTTGGAGATGGTTTACTAACTTTAATACAAGCTATAGGTATAATTAAGGGTGCAAATATTGTAACTACACTTTCTACAGTAATTATAGGTTTTAATATTACTCATTATGCACTTCAAATATTGTTTTTTGTGGTTGCTCTTTTTACTTTTACTAATAGGATAAGTATTAATAATGTAGGAAGAATACTATTTGGTTTTGTTGGAATATTCTTT
>NZ_LOHX01000219.1 GCF_001559775.1 Streptobacillus felis
ATGATATTGTGTTAAAAATCTATAAATCTATATTAGTTAATGATTTAGATGTAGTTCTTGAAAAAATAGATAAATTAAATTATAATAAACATGATTTATAGAAAAAAAATGAAGTATATATTCCTACTGTTATAATTGAAAATATGTTATCTCAGTATTAATATTCTATAATTTCTGGTGCTGATGAAGGAGATTTTATACTTACTTTTTCAAAATCTAGTAACTTTAATAAAATGAATGTAGATTTAAGACATTGATACAAAAAATGTAAAATGATAAAATGTATTATGAAATTAGAATTAGAAAGAGGAATAAAGATGGAAAAAATCTTAAAAAGAAGTGAAGTTGATATAAATCAAACCTGGGATTTAACAACTATATTTAAAAATGATGAAGCTTGGGAAGTTGAATTCGAAAAAGTTAGTAAAGAAATGGAAGAAATATCAAAATACGAAGAAAGTATGACTTAAAAGGTTGATAATTTAGT
>NZ_LOHX01000220.1 GCF_001559775.1 Streptobacillus felis
TGTTATAGGGGCACATTCTTCAAGTATAGGTAAAATAGATCAAGATAAACTTTTTTACTTACTGAGTAGAGGGTTTGATGCTAAAAGTGATAAAAAATTAGTTGTTGAATCATCATTTGGGCCTGTATTTGACGCGATAGTAGAGGAATATATAGTAGTAAAGTTAAAGGAAATCTCGGAAAGAAGTTTATAATGGAGGAAATAAAAAAGGAATTTCC
>NZ_LOHX01000221.1 GCF_001559775.1 Streptobacillus felis
TCTCATAATATTCAAAATTTAACTGACCAATTATTAAATGAAGTTGATTGTAACGAGTATGATTGGGTATTTGTACCGGGTGGTCCAGGAACAAAAGAATACTTTAATTCTCAAATACTTGAAGAAAAATTAGTAGATTACTACAATCAAAATAATTTAGTTGCTGCTATATGTGCAGCACCAATTTATATAGCTAAAGTAGGTTTTCTTGAAAGTAAAAAATCAACGGTATTTAAAGGTTTAGAAATGGATTTAATAGAAAAAGGAGCAATAGATGAAGATGTTCCTGTTAAAGAAGATC
>NZ_LOHX01000222.1 GCF_001559775.1 Streptobacillus felis
ACTGTGTTATGTTAGGGGGATTATTAGTAGGAACAAATGAATCACCAGGTGAAGAAATTCTATATAATGGAAGAGGATATAAGAGATATGTTGGAATGGGGTCATTAGTGGCTATTGAAAGAGGAAGTAAAGATAGATATTTTCAATTTGAGTATGCAACTGATAAAATAGAAACAGAAGGTGTCGAAACCATGGTTCCATTTAAAGGAAAATTAAA
>NZ_LOHX01000223.1 GCF_001559775.1 Streptobacillus felis
AAATTAAAAGAAGTAGTAGCATAAAGTATAAGTAATATTTTTTTATTGAGGGTATAAACCCTCAGTTTGGTGCTGCACAAAATTAAGTATATTTATTTAGATTGAAATAAAAGGTTAAAAATTGTTAAAAAAAATGGAGGATTCTAAAAAATTTAGAATTCTCCATAATTTTTTTAGGCTATTTCGGAACAGCCCCTTTTTGTTGTTAAGTGACACAACAAAAGAACCTTTTTAGGGACACATGTATGAGCCATTTAGGGCTCATCTATGTGTCCTTCTTTTTTGAACTAGAAATGTTGTAAAATTATTTATTTTTTAACTCTTATTTAATAATTGTTCTTATATTTTCTCCAAGGATGATCCCTAGGGGCTATCCATTTCTTTTTAGGTTTATTTTCTATAACTTCATCTAAGTCAATTAGAACACTTACAGTTATTTTATGCTTTATATATATTTCATCACCATTTTCATTTATAGGTATATATTTCTTGTTTTCAAATGAAACAACACAACCATTAATCTTTCTAAAGACTTATCTTACAAGTATGAATTTTAAATTTTCTCTTTCTTGACTAACGTATTTATTTAAAGTATTATCTAATTGAGATAACTTTTTAGAATTGAATCTGGCCAAAAATTCTTGCAAATATACATTTGCCTCTTCTACAGAAGTTATCTCATTGTATCTTAATTCAGCATAAAGATTGCTCTGTAATGTTTGAAACATTCTTTCTACTGTACCTTTAGATTGAGGTTTAGAGGTTGTATAAAGGTCAATACCTAAGATATCACAACTTTTCTTAAAGTTAATATGAGCTGTCTCATAGTTTTTTCTATTATTACTAAATACAGCTCTATTATCAGTAACTAAATTAACAGGTATACCATAATTAATAAGCATCATTTCCATAGATTTGTAATATCCAAATAGAGTCTCTTCATTATCAAAATATGCACCAACTATTACATAATAAGCACAATCGACGAATATATGTAATGTTATTCTTGTATTACCTAATATCCAAGGATGTAAAGATGCATCAGCTTCAACTCTTTCACCAAAATACTTAATTTTAGGTTTTTTAGGAAATATATTGTTCTTAGGTTTAAAATACTTATTTTTAAACAATATTTCATCAATTTTTCTAAGATTTTTTTCACCTTGTATTTGTTCAGGTGTTGCTAATTTCTTATACAATCTAATCGTATTTTTTCTTGACTTAGGGCTTAAAATTTTATGTTTATGAAATATTCTAAGTAAAGTTTTATATGAAATATTAGCTTCAAATTTATTTAAGAGTATATATTCATAGAAATGCTTGAAATTAAAGTAAGAGCATTCATTAAGATAAAGATTTACTATGAATTCTTCTTGAACAATTGTTAATTTAGTAGATCTTTTAATGTCTTTTTTGTTTATAGCTTCTATACCATTTTCAATCATGTTGTTATACCTTTTACCAGTAGAGTAAGAAATATTTAAATTATTACAACATTCAATAATTTTAAAACCTGCCTTTCTAAATTTTTTGAATTCTTCAAATTTTGTGTTTTTCATATGAACACTTCCTTTCTTTATTAAAATTACTTAAATTTTCACAAAAAAAGAATAAAAATACAACAAAAAATTAAAAAGGCTCATATTAAATTACATTTTGCTAAGATTGTTTGAAGTAAGTGAGTAAAAATCAATATTATTAATGTAAATGGTTCATGTATTTGACTTTTTAGTATGTATTTTAGAAATGGCTCACACTAAATGACTTTACAGAATGGCTCATTGTAGTGTCGTTTCACAAAAAAGGAAGATTAATCTTCCTTTTTTGTATTGAAAAAACAAATTTTATGAGATATAATTATACTAAAGGGTATAAAAGTAAATGACGTTTCATATAATGAAATACTCCTATAAACATACTTTAAGTTAAATACCTATTTAGAGTAAAATTATAATAATTCAATAAAGTTGGTGTTAATAAAATAACAACAATTGACTTTATAATTAATTAGTTTTAAACTATATATATAAATAAGAAACATAAGCGGAGGTTTATAATGAAAAAATTAAAAAAAGCACAATTGCTAGACATGTTTAAAAAGATGCAAGAAGCAAGAATTTTTGATCTTAAAGTAGCGCAATTAGTAAAAAAAGGTAAAGTACCTGGAATGACGCACTTTTCAGTAGGAGAGGAAGCAGCAAGTATAGGTGCTATGGCAGCATTAAATGATGATGATATTATCACATCTAACCATAGAGGACATGCTCAAGTTATTGCAAAAGGTATAGACTTAAATGCAATGATGGCAGAAATTTTAGGGAAATACACTGGAACTTGTAAAGGTAAAGGTGGATCAATGCATATAGCAGATGTTGATAGTGGAAACTTAGGTGCTAACGGAATAGTTGGTGGAGGACATGGTATAGCAGTTGGTGCTGCATTAACTCAGCAAATGAAAAAAACAGGTAAAATAGTAGTATGTTTCTTCGGAGATGGAGCTACAAATGAAGGAAGCTTCCACGAAGCATTAAATATGGCTTCAATTTGGAAATTACCTGTAATATTCTATTGTATCAATAATGGATATGGAATAAGTGCAGACATTAAGAAAATGACTAATATTGAACACATCCACTTAAGAAGTGCTTCATATGGTATACCAGGAATGTTTATTGAAGATGGAAATAATGTTTTAGATGTTTATGAAGAATTCAAAAAAGCTGTAGATCACGTTAGAGAAGGTAAAGGTCCTGTATTAATTGAATCTATTACATATAGATGGTTAGGACACTCTTCATCAGATCCTGGTAAATACAGAACTAAAGAAGAAGTTGAAATGTGGAAGAAAAAAGATCCAGTTGAGAATTTAAGAAAATACTTAATTGAAAACAAAATTGCAACAGAACAAGAATTATTAGATATCGATGCTTCAGTTAAAAAAGCAGTTGATGATGCTGTGGTATTTGCAGAAAATAGTCCATTACCACCACTAGAATCAGCATTTGAAGATATTTATGCAGACTAATTAAGGAGATGATTTAAAAATATGGAAACAAAATTAATGTCGTTTAGAGATACAATAATTTTAGCAATGTCAGAAGAAATGAGAAGAGACCCTGACGTATTATTAATGGGAGAAGATGTTGGAGTATTCGGAGGAGATTTCGGAACTTCAGTTGGAATGATAGAAGAATTTGGACCAGAAAGAGTAAGAGACTGTCCTATATCAGAAGCTGCTATAGCAGGAGCTGCATCAGGAGCTGCTATGACAGGTTTAAGACCTATAGTTGACGTTACTTTCATGGATTTCGTAGTTATAGCTATGGATGCTATAGTAAACCAAGCTGCAAAAACTAGATATATGTTTGGTGGAAAAGGTAAAGTACCTGTAACATTTAGATGTGCTGCAGGAAATGGAGTAGGATCAGCTGCTCAACATTCACAATCACTTGAAAGCTGGTTTACACATATACCTGGATTAAAAGTTGTAGCACCAGGTACACCTAGAGATATGAAAGGTTTATTAAAAGCTTCAATAAGAGATAATAACCCAGTAATAATATTAGAATACAAATCAGAATTCAACCAAAAAGGGGAAGTACCTTTAGATCCTGAATTCGTTATACCATTAGGTGTAGGAGAAATTAAAAAAGAAGGAACAGATGTAACTGTAGTTACATACGGAAAAATGTTATCAAGAGTTATGAAAGCTGCTGAAGACTTAGAAAAAGAAGGAATTTCAGTAGAAGTAGTAGATCCAAGAACATTAGTACCTTTAGATAAGGAAATAATTTTAAACTCTGTTAAGAAAACAGGAAGAGTAGTATTAGTAAATGATGCTCACAAAACAAGTGGATTCATAGGTGAAATTTCAGCTATAATTTCTGAATCTGATGCATTTGATTACTTAGATGCACCAATTAGAAGATGTGCTGGAGAAGATGTACCTATGCCATATGCACAAAACTTAGAATTTGCAATGATACCAACAGTAGATACAATAAAAGATGCAATACGTAAAACAGTAAATAAACAGTAGAGGTGGAAAAATGGAAAGAAAATTATTTAGAGCTACACCTGCTGCGAGAAAATTAGCATCACAATTAAACTTAGATTTATCAGCTGTGCCTGGTAGTGGTGCTCTTGGAAGAATACATAAAGAAGATGTAGCTTCATACAAAGCAGAGTCTAGCGTTAGAATATCTCCTGTAGCTAGAAGAATTGCAGAAGATAATGGTATAAACTGGCAAGAACTTAAAGGAACTGGAGTTAGAGGTAAGATAATGAAAAATGACATCTTATCATTATTATCTCCTGAACATAAAGATAATTATGTTGCTCCTGCAAAAGAAAAAGAATACATTAACCAAGAGAAAACTAATGTAGAACAAGTATTAGATGATAAGAGAGATAAATATGGTGAAATAGAAGTAATACCTATGACAGCTATGAGAAAAGTAATAGCAAAACGTATGGTAGAAAGCTACTTAACAGCACCAACATTTACTTTAAATTATGAAGTAGATATGACAGAGGCATTAGCATTAAGAAAGAGATTATTAGATCCAATCTTAGCTCAAACAGGTAAGAAAATAACTGTTACAGACATTATCTCACTTGCTGTAGTTAAAACATTAATGAAACATAAATATTTAAATTCATCATTAACAGAAGATGGACAAAAAATAATTGCACACAATTATGTAAACTTAGCAATGGCAGTAGGTTTTGATGGTGGTTTATTAACACCAGTTGTATATAATGCAGAAAAAATGACTCTATCTGAATTAGTTGTTGCATTAAAAGATGTAACATCTCGTGCATTAGATATGAAACTTGCACCAAGTGAATTACAAGGATCAACATTTACTATAAGTAACTTAGGAATGTTTGGAGTATCATCATTTGGGCCAATAATAAATCAACCAAACTCTGCAATATTAGGTGTTAGTGCAACTATAGAAAAACCAGTTGTAGTAGATGGTGAAATTAAGATAAGACCTATTATGTCTTTAGGATTAACTATAGACCATAGAGTAGTAGATGGATTAGCAGGAGCTAAATTCATGAAAGACTTAAAAGAATTATTAGAAAATCCAATTACAATGTTAATATAAAGGAGAGAAAAGATGGCATTAGAAGTTATCATGCCCAAAGCTGGGATAGATATGACAGAAGGGGAAATTGTTAAATGGAATAAACAAGTTGGTGAATTTGTTAAACAAGGAGAAATCTTATTAGAAATAATGACAGATAAAACTAACATGGAACTTGAGGCTGAAGAAGATGGATATGTATTAGCTATATTAAGACAAGCAGGAGAAACTGTTGCAGTAACTGAAGTTATAGGTTACTTAGGAGAACAAGGTGAAGCAGTTCCTACAGCAGGAAGCGCACCAGCATCAGAAGCACCAGTTGCAGCTGAAGCTGCAGCTCCAGTAGCAGCTAAAAAAGAAGATGGATATGATGTAGTTGTAATAGGTGGAGGACCTGCAGGATATGTAGCAGCTATTAAAGCTAGTCAACTTGGAGGAAAAGTTGCATTAGTTGAAAAATCAGAGCTTGGTGGAACATGCTTAAACAGAGGATGTATACCAACAAAAGCATACTTACACAATGCAGAAATTATTGAAGGAATTTCACATGCAGCATCTCGTGGAATTATGATAGAAAATCCTAAATTTACCGTAGACATGGAAAAAGTATTAGCTATGAAAGGTAAAGTTGTTAAAACTTTAGTTGGAGGAGTAGGAGCATTACTTAAGAGCCATGGAATAGATGTATTTAAAGGTGTAGGTAAAATTACTAAAGATAAAAACGTTATGGTTGATGGAGCAAAAGAATTAGTTACAGATAAAATTATCTTAGCTGGTGGATCTAAAGTTTCTAAAATCAACGTTCCAGGAATGGATTCTAAATTAGTAATGACTAGTGATGATATATTAGAAATGAAAGAAGTACCAAAAACTATGGCAGTAATTGGTGGAGGAGTTGTAGGAGTAGAGCTTGGACAAGCATTTGCAACTTTCGGAACGAAAGTTACTATAGTAGAAATGATGGATAGAATAGTTCCAAGTATGGATGCTGAAGTATCTAATGCTTTAAGAACAGCTTTAGAGAAAAAAGGAATCACAATAATGACATCTACTAAATTACAAGAAGTTGTTGAAGCTGATGGTAAATTAGTAGTTAAATTAGAAGGAAAACAAGACTTAGTAGTAGATAAAGCATTATTATCAATAGGACGTGTACCTGATTTAGAAGCTTTAGGTGAAGTAGAATTCGAACTTGAAAGAGGAAGAATTAAAGTTGATGAATTTATGGAAACTTCAGTTAAAGGTATATATGCACCTGGAGATATCAATGGAACTAAGATGTTAGCTCACGCTGCATTTAGAATGGGAGAAGTTGCTGCTGAAAACGCATTAAAAGGTAACCACCACGTTGCTAAACTTGATTTAACACCTGCTGCTATTTATACTTTACCAGAAGTTGCAGCTTGTGGTTTAACAGAAGAAGAAGCTAGAAAAACTCATGATGTTTCAGTAGGTAAATTCAGCTTTACAGCTAATGGTAGAGCAATAGCTAGTGATGAAAACTATGGATTTGTTAAAGTTATTGCAGATAAGAAATATGGAGAAATTTTAGGAGTACATATAATTGGTCCTGCAGCTGCAGAATTAATTAATGAAGCATCTTCTATAATGGAAATGGAAATAACTGTAGAAGAAATGTTAAAAACTATACATGGGCATCCTACATATTCAGAAGTAATGTATGAAGCATTTGCTGATGTATCAGGACTTGCAGTACACGCATTAAAGAAAAATTAATATATAAATAGCGCCCCAGGGCGCTATTTTATATTAACTCATCTATGTATTTTTGGATTTTTTTTGGAGAAGTAATAGGAGGGAATCTTTTTATCACTTTACCATTTCTTGAAATTAAAAATTTAGTGAAATTCCATTTAATATCATTTCCCAATAGACCCTTAGCTTCCTTTTTAAGAAAAGTAAATAAAGAATCTTCATTTATTCCATTAACATCAATTTTTTTGAATATTTTAAAACTAGTATTGAAAATTAATTTACAAGTATCACTGATTTCAAAATCTGTTAATGGTTCTTGATTTAAAAATTGATTACATGGAAATGCTAAAATTTCAAATCCTTTATCTCTATACTTACTATATGTTTCTTCTAAATCATTAAATTGATTAGAAAGTCCACACCTAGTAGCAGTATTTACTATCAATAATACCTTGCCTTTATATTCATTTAAACTAACATAATTATCTTTATTATCTTTTACTACTATATCATAAATACTCATATTATCACCTCTATATATATTTTACATCATTTTTATAATATTTTCTATTGTAAATTAACTATATATGATATATAATTAAATAAAAAAACAGAAAGGAAATGATTATGAAATATATTATTAACGAAAGTAATGACACAGCATATAATATTGCTTTAGAAGAGTATGCATTTAAAAAATTATTAAGTGAGGATATGATATTCCTATTATGGATAAACAAACCTTCTATAATAGTTGGTAGACATCAAAATACTATAGAAGAAATAAATAAAGAATTCGTAAGGGAAAATAATATAGAAGTAGTAAGAAGAATTAGTGGTGGTGGAGCAGTTTACCATGATTATAATAACTTAAACTATACTATAATATCTAAGGAAGATGAAAATAAAGCATTTGATTTCAATAGTTTTTCTATACCTGTTATTAAAACATTAGAAAGTTTAGGTGTTAAAGCTGAATTTACTGGAAGAAATGACTTAGAAATAGATGGTAAAAAAATATGTGGAAATGCACAAGCATATATTAATGGAAGAATAATGCACCATGGTTGTCTTTTATTTGATGTTGATTTATCAGTTCTTTCAAAAGCTTTAAAAGTTTCTAAAGATAAGATAGAATCAAAGGGTGTTAAATCTGTTAGAGCTAGAGTTACTAATATAGTAGATGAATTACCTAATAAAATAGATGTAAAAGAATTTAGAGATCTTTTATTAGAATACATGAAAAAAGAATATCCACAAATGACAGAATATGTTTTCAGTGAAGAAGAAATTGCAGAGATAAATAAAGCAAAAGAAGAAAAATTTGGAAACTGGGATTGGAATTATGGTAAATCACCAGAATATAACTTAACAAGATCTATGAAATTTGAAAAAGGTAAAATTGAAGTATTTGTTAATGTTATAGACTCAAAAATTGATAATATAAAAATATATGGAGATTTCTTCGGTATAGAAGATGTTGCTGCAGTAGAAGATTTATTAAGAGGAGCTAAATACGAACAAAAAGAAGTGCTAGATAGATTAAACTCTATAAACATTTCTAGATACTTTGCAGGAATATCATCAGAAGAGGTTATGAAAGCAATAGTTGAATAATGCTATTAATATATATATTTGGGATAATGTCATTTTTAACACCTTGTTTTATGTCTATTATTCCAATTTATTTAACAATATTAACTAAAAAAGGTAACAAATTATTAAATGTTGCACTATTTTTTATAGGATTATCAACCACTTTTGTATTAATGGGATTAAGTTTTTCATTTATAGGCATATATATTAAAAAGGATATTTTTAGAATTATTGCTGGTATATATATACTTTTTATGGGATTAATACAACTGGAAATCTTTAATAATAAGTTTTTTGATAGAATAAAAATGATAAAAATTAAAGATGATTATACAAATTCATATTATTATTCATATATTTTAGGTTTTACATTTTCTATGGGATGGATACCTTGTATTACATCTACATTAAGCTCTATATTATTAAGTATTAGTGTAGGAAATTTTAGTATTACTAAGGGTATTATAGCTATGTTAATATATTTTTTTGGATTAATAACACCATTTATTATTTCAACTTTAATAGTAAAAGATATGAAGAGAATATATAAGTATTTAGATGAAATAAAAACTATGAATGGTTTTATACTTATAATACTTGGTTTACTTATGATATTTAATTTGATTGGAGTCATAGGTTTATAGAAAGGAAAAAATGAATTATAATTTATTATACAAAGAACTTGAACAATTATTAGAAGGAGAGGAATATATAATATCTAAAATGGCTAATATGTCATCATTTATTATGGAAGTTATGCCAAATTTAAATTGGGTAGGATTTTACATCATACATAATGATGTATTAAAAGTTGGGCCTTTTCAAGGGAAACCTGCATGTTCTAACATACCTAAGGGAAAAGGAGTATGTGGATATACCTGGGAAAAAGAAAGTACAACTGTTGTTCCTAATGTTCACGATTTCCCTGGTCACATTGCATGTGATGCAGCTTCTAATTCAGAAATAGTAATACCTATTTTTGATCAAAATAATAAGATGATAGCAGAGTTAGATGTAGATTCTCCGGTTTTAAATAGATTTAGTGAAGAAGATAGAGAATTTTTAGAAAAATGTGCTAAGTTAATATAAAAAGGATTTAAGCAAAAGCTTAAATCCTTATTTTTTTACTCTTTAATAATGTATCCAACATTTCTTATTGTTTTAATGATTTTGCTTGGGAATCCATATTCGATTTTTCTTCTTAAGAAAGTAATGTAAACATCTCCTATGTTCTTATTATCAGGTATTTCTTTACCCCAAACTTTATCAGCTATCATTTCTCTAGTAACTACCTTATTTTTATTCTTAACTAATAATTCAAGTAATTTGTATTCCTTATTAGTTAATGAAACCTCTACATCCCCTCTTCTTGCTTCTCTTGTGTAAGGGTTCAGAGTTAAATCTTTTACTTTTAATATTGCATTAGAAGTAAAAGTAGTTTTTCTTGTTAAAAGATATAAGATAGCATTGATTTTAGCTAAGAAAGCTTCTTTTGTAATACCATCATAAACATAATCGTTTAACCCGAAAGCTAAAGCTTCCTCTAAAATGAAACTATTTGTAGGACTAGTAATTGCAACAAAAATAATTTTGTCCATTCTATCCACTTTATATTGGAACAGTTTTTTGTAGTTTAAAATATTTGTAGTATCAAATATTAAAATATCTACTGCACCTTCATCTAAACTTTTTACTACAAATTCTTCATCAGTAGTGAAGTTAACTGTTGCATCTAATAATTTTAACATATCAGCATATTTCTTTTCAGAATTAAGATCCCAGCTGTAATATAAAATATTCATAAAAACCACTCTCCTTACTTTTTTAATATTATAACATACAAATAATAAAAAAACAACTAATTTTTTTAAAATATTTTTAATGGAAAAACTTTGTAAAATTTAACTATCTATTTTTTAATATTTGTGGTATATTCTATATAAAGGAATAGGAGGAAAAAATGGATATTAGAAAAATTAAAAAATGTGACAAAAATACATTTTTAGAATTATCTGACATGTTTTATTCTAGTGAAGCAGTACTTCATAAAGTTAATAAAATAAATTTTGAAAATACTTTTGATGAATTAATAAATAGAGAGATATATACAGAATGCTTTATTATTGAGGAAGGTGAAAGAGTAATTGGATATTGTTTAGTTTCTAAAACATATTCTCAAGAAGTTGGTGGCATGGTACTACTAGTAGAAGAATTATTTATATTAGAAGAATATAGAAATTTAGGTATAGGCAAAAAAGTATTTAATTACTTATTTGAAAGATATAGAGATTTTAAAAGAATAAGATTAGAAGTTGAATTTAATAATGAAAGGGCCAAAAAACTTTATAATAAATTAGGTTTTGAAAATTTAGATTATTTACAAATGGTAATTGATAAGGAGGAAAATAATGATAGATAAAGATAATGTTTTAATGTTATGGACTATTATAGTTTCTATAGCAGCAATAAGTATATATTTAGAAAGTAAGTATGATTTTGTTGCAAAGATAAGTGGTGCTATTGTTGCTTTAATTTGTGCAATGCTACTTTCTAATTTAAATATTATACCCACAGATTCAGTTGTATATGATAATGTTTGGGCATATGTAGTTCCTATGGCTATACCTTTACTTTTATTTAAATGTAATATTTCAAAAATATGGAAGGAAAGTGGGAGATTATTAATAATATTTTTAATAAGTTCAGCAGGAACAGTAGCAGGTTCTATTATAGGGTATGTACTACTTAATAAATATATACCTAGTTTAAATCATATTGCAGGAACTATGACAGGATCATATATAGGTGGAGGAGTTAACTTTGTTGCGGTATCATCTAGTTTTAACATAGATTCTAAATTAATATCTTCCGCAACAGTAAGTGATAATTTACTTATGGTACTATATTTCTTTGTCTTAATTATTATACCTAGTATAGGCTTCTTTAATAAGTATTTTAAGAGGGACTATAATAATGAGTTTAAAGTAGAAGAAAGTAGTTTAAACTCTCTAAAAAAACCAGTTAATTTAGTTGATATTGCTTTTTCTTTTGCATTTTCATTATTAATAGTTACTATTTCATTTAATTTATCTAGTGTTATTTTATCTCAATTAGGAGATAGTAATTTAGTGAAATTTATAGGAAATAAATATTTAATATTAACTACAGTTTCAGTATTGTTTGCTAGTGTATTTCCTAATTTTTTCTCAAATATTTCAGGTTCACAAGAAATAGGGACTTTCTTTATTTACATATTTTTTGTAGTAATAGGAGTTCCAGCTTCTATTATGTCTATTATACAAAATTCCCCTTTATTATTAGTTTATTGTTTAATAATGGTATTAATAAATATGATAGTAACATTTGCAGGTGCTAAATTGCTTAATTTTTCTTTAGAAGAAGCAATTTTAGTTTCTAATGCAAATATTGGTGGTCCAACAACGGCAACAGCTATGGCTATTTCAAAAGGATGGACTAAATATGTAGCTCCTGTAATGTTAGTAGGGACTTTAGGATATATTATAGGTACATATATAGGGATATTTATAGGGAATATATTAATATAATGCTATTATCTATAGGTCTAATATTAATATTTTCTATCTTATTTGGAAATATATTTGAAAAAATTAATCTACCTAAAATAATACCCTACATATTTATAGGAATAATATTTTCAAATAAAATAGATTTATCATTAATAAATATTTCAGCAGAAATAAGAAAAATTGCTTTAGTAATTATATTAATTAGAGCAGGGTTAACATTAGATTATACTGTGCTTAAAAGTATGGGAAAATCAAGTATATTGATGTGTTTTTTACCTGCAACTATAGAAATTATTGGAACATTAATATTTGCCCCTTTAATTTTTAATATTTCGATAATAGATTCATTAATACTAGGTTCAGTAATTGCAGCTGTTTCACCTGCAATAGTAGTACCAAGGATGATAAATTTAATAAATAAAGGATATGATAAAGTTCCACAACTTATACTTGCAGGGGCAAGTATGGATGATATTTTTGTAATAACTCTATTTACTATTTTTATGACCATAGAAAAAACTGGTGTAGTTACATTAAATCAAATTTTTATACTACCTTTAAGTATAATACTTGCAATAATATTTGCAATAATATTTAAATATATATCAATATATATATTTAAAATCATAAAAGATGATACTTTTAGAATTATAATATTTTTTGCATTATCATTAATAATATTAGAATTAGAGAAGTATTTACCTATAGCAAGTTTATTATCAATAACATTGGTTGCTATGTTGTTAAAAAAAGAAGAAACAGAACTTGCTAATAAATTTAAAATAACTTATGAAAAAATGTGGAAGTTATTTGAAATATTATTATTTGTATTAATAGGAGCTAATCTAAAAATTTCTAGTGTATTTGATTATGGTTTATTAGCATTATCACTACTTATAATAACTCAAATTTTTAGAATGGTAGGTGTATTCTTATCTTTATTAGGTAATAAATTTAATAAATATGAAAAAATATTTGCAATGGGAGCATATTTACCTAAAGCAACAGTACAGGCAGCAATAGGTGCAATACCACTTGCAAGTGGTGTGAAATCTGGTGAATTGATATTAACCATAGCAATATTATCTATACTTATAACAGCACCTATTGGAGCTTTATTTATAGATAATTTTTATGAAAAATTATTACAAAAAAAATAGAAATCTTGACACCATTTATTAAAAAAAGTATAATATAGATATATTCATATAAAAGAAGAGGAGATGTACATGAGATTACTTATTGTTAAAAACGCAAAAGAAGTAGGAAAATGGAGCGCATATCATATAGCACAAGAAATTTTAAAGTTTAATCCTACAAAAGAAAGACCTTTCGTATTAGGGTTACCTACAGGATCAACACCATTAGAAACATATAAGAATTTAATAGAATTAAATAAAAAAGGAATTATTTCTTTTGAAAATATCATCACTTTTAATATGGATGAATATGTTGGACTAGCTCCAGAACATGATCAAAGCTATCACTATTTCATGCATAGAAACTTTTTTGATCATATAGATATTAAAAAAGAAAATATAAATATATTGAATGGATTAGCTGAAGATTTACAAGTTGAATGTCAAAGATATGAAGATAAAATTAAATCAGTAGGTGGGATACATCTATTTTTAGGTGGAGTAGGAGAAGATGGACATATTGCATTTAATGAGCCAGGATCTTCATTATCTTCAAGAACTAGAGATAAAGAACTAACTCAAGATACTATAGTTGTGAATTCAAGATTCTTTGATAACGATATTACAAAAGTACCTAAACTTGCATTAACTGTAGGAGTAGGAACAATAACAGATTCTAAAGAAGTATTAATTATGGCTAATGGACCTAAAAAAGCTTATGCTATACATAAAGGTATAGAAGAAGGTGTAAATCATTTATGGACTATATCAGCATTACAACTTCATAGAAAAGCTATTATAGTAATAGATGAAGACGCTGCACTTGAATTAAAAGTTAAGACTTACAGATATTTCAAGGATATAGAAGCAGAAAATTTAGATTTTGATAAAATGGAAAAAGAGTTATTAGCATTAAAAAAATAGTAAAGTAATAGGGATAAGCAAAACTTATCCCTATTTAATTTCTAAACTTTTAAAATTATTAAAAGTAACATTACCAAATTTATTTACTCTTTTTACGTTAGATCTTTCAGTATAATCTACAACTTTGTTACCTACACCTTTAGAATTTAATGCTGCAAGTTTTGCTGCTTCATATAAGACATTTTCTGGTACTTTTCTTTTGTTTGTAATTATTATTACATGTGATCCTGGAATGTCTCTAACATGTAGCCATATATCATGGTTTTTAGCTTTTTCAAAAGTAAGGAAATTATTTTCTGTATGATTTCTTCCAACAAAAATATCAAAATCATCTATAGTAAATTTTAATAATTCTCTTTTTTTCTCTTTTATTTTTTTATTGTTTTTCTCTTTATAAATACCTAACTCTTTTTCTATTTCTACTAATCCTAAAAAGTCATTTTCTCTTTTTACAAAGTCTAGTATTTCCTCTAAATAATTTAATTCATCATTTATTAATATTTTTCTTTCATTTGCAATTTGTATAGATTTTTTTCCTTTTCTATACTTGTTATAATAAATTTTTAGATTATCAGATGGGGTTTTATTTGGATTTAATTCTATATTAACATTACAATTATTAATATAGTCATATACTTCTATAGTTTCCATTCTGGGTTTAATTAGATAAAGATAACTAGTTAAAAGGTCACCAATATTTTTATACTCATCATAATTTTTATCTCTATTTATGTCATTTTCAATATTTTTTAATATTTTAACATTTTTTTTGATTCTATTATTTACTACTTTTTCTATATTACTCTTCTTATTTCTTAAAAGTGATGTATTTATAAATGTAGTGAAATATTCATTTAAAGCTTTATTTAAACTCTCATATATATTAGATTCGTAGTTTTCAAACTTTTTGAAGTTGTTGTAAGTTATGTAGTATTTGTCATTACTAGTAAATATATATGGAATATATTCGCTTATATATTTTTTTCTTAATTCTAGGTTATCATATGTGTCATTTGCAAATATTTTTCCTATACCTGAAACTTCACTAATCATTTCTTCTGGACTAGTAAATAGCTTATCTGAGTTAAGTTCTGATTTATCATTACTAAAATATTCATAAGGACTATTTATTGAGTAAAATCTTCTATTTTCTATACTTGTATTATTATTTAAAATATTGATTATTTTCTCTTCTTCGTTTAATAAGAATATATTAGAATGTCTACCCATCATTTCAAATATTATATATGTTGTATCTAGATTTCCAAGTATATTTACTCTTTTAAATTCTATTCTTATTATTCTATCATTATTTAATAATTCAATATTTACTAATTCAGCATGATCTAAATACTTCTTTAAAGATAAAAGAAAAGAAGATGAAAAATTAACATTATCTTCTTTTGGTTCTTTTAAATATATTATAGATTCATTGTCTTTTGTTTGAAAAAAAAGTTGTTTTTTTGAGAAAAATAAAGAAAAAGAATTACTGTCATATTGAATTATTTTATTTACTTTAAAATTTAATAATTCAGCTTTTAATTCTTTAACTAAAAAGTTAATCCCAACACTATCTAAATATATCACAGGTCATTCTCCTTTTTTATTGCAAATACATATAGGGCATGATCTTTTGAAATTAATTTTTCATGTCCGTTAATTCTAATTCTTATTGAATCGTTATGTATATCTAAAATTTCAATAGATGTTTTAAGTTGTATGCCCATTTCTGATAAAGCAAGTCTAATTACACTATTACCTTTTACTTCACTTACTTCAACTTTATCTCCTTTTGAAAAATGAGTAAGATTTTCTGGTTCAAGATTAAGTTTTAAAGATTTTAAATTATTAAGTAATTCTTCAAAAGTATCTAAGAAAATATCAAGTCTTTCTTTAGGTATGTTTTTTGTAACCTTTTCTAAAGTAGTAGTATGAAAATTTCCGTGATAGTTATATGCAATTTGACCTTTTTTATTTAAACTAACATAAACTTTTCTTTTATCGGTTTTAGATCTAGTTCTATTTATGAACTTCTTTTCTTCAAGTTTGTTAATAGCTATAGATGTAGTTCCCATAGTTATACCAAGTCTTGTTGATAATTCTTTCATAGTTATTTTTTCAAGTCCTATACACTCAATTATATGTAATTCAGTAGTAGTAAGACACTTTATTACTAGATTTAAATTTATTTCTTCCATTTTGTAATAAGTTTTATAGAAATCATCTATTAAAACTTCCATTTTATTATACATAATTACCCCTTAAAATAGTGAATTTACTCTTACTTCATAGTTTCCAGAGAATACATATGAACCAGCAACTAAAACATTTGCACCTGCATTTTTAGCAAGTATCGCAGTTTTATTATTAATTCCTCCATCAACTTGTATATCTATATGTGGATATTTTTCTCTAATTCTTTTGATTTTTTGACACATAGCATCTATGAATTTTTGACCTCCAAATCCTGGATTTACAGTCATAACTAAAATTAAATCTAACTCTTCTATAACATTATCTAAAAAGTCTATGTCAGTAGAAGGATTAATAGATACTCCAGCTTTTACGCCATATGATTTTATTAATTGTAAAGCTCTATGTAAATGCTTAGTTGATTCAACATGTATAGTTATATTGTCAGCACCAGCTTTAACAATACTTTCTATATACCATTCTGGTTTTTCTATCATTAAGTGTGCATCAAAATATAGGTTAGAATGTGGTCTTATTGCTTTAATAATATCAGCTCCAAAACTAATGTTTGGAACAAAGTTTCCGTCCATTACATCTAAATGTAACCATTTAGCACGAGTTTTACCTATTTCAATTACTTCTTCTTTTAATCTTGAAAAATCTGCTGCTAGTAATGATGGTGCAATAATAATTTCTTTATTCATTTTAGTTTTCTCCTTCTTTTATATTTTGATATATTAGTTTATAAAAATCATATCTTAATTCATTTAAGTTTCCTTTTACATTACAGTTAGGTTCATGTATGTGTATACAATTTGAAAATTTACAACTTAAACTTAGTTCCTGTATTTCTGGAAAGTATTCTTTAATTTCTAATGCATTTTTAAAGTTAGGAAATTCTATACTTGAAAAACCTGGAGTATCAATAATAAATCCATTTCCAAATGGGAAAAATCTTGTATCTACAGTAGTATTTTTACCTTTTTTTGTTTTTTGGCTAATCTCTCCAGTAATTAAAACATTTTGATTTAGTATATTGTTTATTAAAGTAGATTTGCCAACACCACTTGGACCAGATATTATTATATTTTTATCTTTAATATATCTTTTAAAATCTTCAAAACTTTCTTTTGAAATAAAGAAGTATTTTAAATAAGGGAAACTATTTTTTAAAATAGAATCTAACTCATTTAGTTCATCTTTTGATAATAAATCAGATTTTGTAATTAAAAGTAAAGGTTCTAATTCATTTTTGTGTATATTTAATAATAATTTTTGAAATTGTATAATATCAAAATTTGGATCTTTAGCAGAAAAAGTAAGTGCTAAATTATCTATATTAGATATTAATGGTCTATTTAAATAATTATTTCTCTCTAATATTTCTGTTATTACTTCTAATTCTGTATCTATAATAACATTATCACCAATAATACAATTATCTTTTTTATTTTTTAGTTTTAAATTTCCACGTAATTTACATTTAATTAATTTTTCTTCAAAATCATCTATATCTTTAAAATCATAATAAGTATAAACAAAATAGAAACCTTGTATTTTACGTATAACTTTTCCTTTTGTGTGCATTTATTCACCTTCTGATTTATGTTCGTTGTTTTCTTCTTTTTTTTCTACTTCTTTTAGAGTTTGATTTAGTATTTCTTCTATATTATTATCTATTTTTTTAGATTCAACTTTTTGTTCTATTACTTCAGTTATTGTTTTGTCAACCTCAACACCAGTATTTAATACTATACTTATCTTAGTATTTTTTTCTATAGTTTCACCTGGAAGAGGATTAGTAGCAATAATTACATTTTGTGCAAATGCAGGATCATTTGCTTCAGTTACAAAAGTAATAGATTGACCAATTTGAGCAAGTATATTTGCAGCATCATTTTTATCTAATCCTATTAAATTAGGCATAATTTTACTTTCAATTAATGGTTTAGAAGATACAAGCAATGAAATTTTTTGATTAGTACCAATCTTACTTCCTACTTTTGGATAAATAGAAAGTACTAATTCTTCTTCTGAATTTTCTATAGGCATATAGTCTATTCTTTCGATTTGTATATTAAAGTCTTCAAGTATTCTTCTTGCTTCTATTAGAGTTTTACCAGTTAAATCAGGAATTTCTACACTATTTGCTTTATTTACCCATATATTTACAGTTCTTCTAACCTTAACTATAGATTCAGGCTTAGGATCTTGTATGAAAACAAAGTTTTCGGGTACTTCAGTAGATTTAGATTCAATAATAGAATAATTTAAACCAAACTTTTTAAGCAATTTTGTAGCATCATCAACATGTAGTGATGTAACTTTAGGAACTACAGTTTCTCTTTTATTAAAAAAAGAATTTAAAAAAGCAGAACGTCCTAATGTTAGTATTATTAATAATGAAATAGATATTATAGTTATTTTAGCAATTTTGTTATTTAATATTTTCTCAAACATTTTCCCTCCAAATAATCTTTTTATATATATTATACAATTTTTTTAACAGTAAAACAAGTCAAAGAAAAGAAGAAAAAAGAAAAAAATGATAAAAAAACTATTGACATTTTATTATAAATAATATAGAATAAGAAATGTCCTAAGATGACAAAATAAAAAAATAAAATAAATAAAAAAAAGTTCTTGACAAGAAAAAATAAATAATGTATAATAATTTTTGTCAATGAATGTTGAGCCTTGGTGGTGAAATGGTAGACACACAGGACTTAAAATCCTGTGGGAGCAATCCCGTGCCGGTTCGAGTCCGGCCCGAGGCACCATTTACAATAAGGTTTTATCGCGGAGTAGAGCAGCCTGGTAGCTCGTCGGGCTCATAACCCGAAGGTCGTTGGTTCAAATCCAGCCTCCGCAACCAAAAAATCACTTTACGCGGGAGTAACTCAGTTGGTAGAGTGTCAGCCTTCCAAGCTGAATGTCGCGAGTTCGACCCTCGTCTCCCGCTCCATGTGAGTCATTAGCTCAGTCGGTAGAGCACTTGACTTTTAATCAAGGTGTCACTGGTTCGATTCCAGTATGACTCACCATTTTTTAACAAAATAACTATAATGGTTTAATATGTGCCTGTAGCTCAGTAGGATAGAGCAACAGCCTTCTAAGCTGTGGGCCAGGAGTTCGAATCTCTTCAGGCACGCCATATTAAATTTAACCATAAGGATCCATAGCTCAGTTGGTTAGAGCACGCGGCTCATAACCGCGTGGTCGCTGGTTCAAGTCCAGCTGGATCCACCAGTTATTTTGGGCCCTTCGTCTAGTGGTCAGGACATTAGGTTTTCATCCTAAAAACAGGAGTTCGATTCTCCTAGGGCCTACCATTTTTTTTTGAAAATAAGTTGATTTGGGTGGATGTCCGAATGGCTAAGGGACCGGTCTTGAAAACCGGCGAAAGCGCAAGCTGTCAGAGTTCGAATCTCTGTCCACCCGCCATTATGCCCAGATAGCTCAGTCGGTAGAGCAAGGGACTGAAAATCCCTGTGTCCGTGGTTCGATTCCGCGTTTGGGTACCATTATTTAACAAAAAAATGAAGAAATAATTAATTAATCTGCAAGTTAGTAAAAATGCTGAATTGCGGATTTTTTTGTTATATAGTAAATTAGAATTCTAATAAGATGTATATATTTTTAATTAATATAAAAAGTAACTATATTTTATAAAAAATAGAATTAATAAGTAAATTTGAGTAATACAAAAATACCTATTTGAATAATAGGCCATTAGGGTTATAGAATTTATGAATATATCGGCCAATAGCAGAAGAAACAAAAAGTTCATAAACTTCAAGCTTAATACTGAAATTAGGACACATAAAAGGATCAAAGCCCCAAATAGATTTAAAGTTCTTTCTAAAAAGAGAAGGAACTTTTTTATTTATAGAGTAGCAAAACAAGGATATAATCAAATATTTTATCTTTTCCTTTTATTTTCATGTATTTCCAAACTTTTCCTAAAACTTTCTAAACCTATCTAAATTTAATGGATGCAAACTGGCTACAAATACTTTTTAAAATTTTTAGAAAAAATACCAAGTGTAAAATAAATTGTTGGATTTAATATAGAAATATAAAATATGTTTGAAAAATCTTTATTAATGTTGAAAAAGCACATTTAATAAAAATTTTTGTTTACTTTTAAAACATTTTTGTTGACTTTTGTTTGTTTGTGTGGTAATATTTGGTATATAAAAAATATAAACATAAAAAGGAGGCTACTTAAATGAATGTAATACTGTGTTCTAATCAATTTGGTTATGAAATGAAAGAATATATAAAACAAAGTTTAAATCAAACAAATCATAATATAATTGATTTAACAAATTTAGAAAAAAATTACATAGAAGTTTTAAAAGAATTTAAGAAAAAAATTGATGAAAGTGATGAAAATTTTGGGATTGCTATTGATGATTATGGTAATTTAAGTTTTATGGTTTTAACAAAATTAAAAGGAATGATAGTAGCACAAGTTTCAGATGAAAGAACATCATATATGACTAGAGGACATAATAATGCAAGAGCTATTACTCTAGGTAGTAAGTTAATAGCAAATGATTTAGCTTTAAGTATAGTAGATAATTTCTTGAAAGCAAAATATGATGGTGGTAGACATCAAATTAGAGTAGATATGTTAAATAAAATGGTAAAGGAGGGAAATGCTTGTGAGAGTTGCTGTGGGTTGTGATCATATAGTTACAGATATTAAAAATAATGTGGTAAACTATTTAAAAAGCAAAGGACATGAAGTTATTGATAAAGGTACTTACGATTTTGAAAGAACACATTATCCTATATATGGTAAAAGAGTAGGTGAAGCAGTATCAAATAATGAAGTAGATTTTGGTGTTTGTATTTGTGGAACTGGAGTAGGAATAACTAATTCAGTTAATAAGGTAAAAGGAGTTAGAGCTGCTTTAGTAAAAGATATTTCAACAGCTATAGATGCTAGAAAGAAATACAATGCAAATGTTATCGGCTTTGGTGGTAAAATTATAGGAGAGCTTTTAATGTTTGATATAATAGATGCATTTATTAATGAAAAATATGAAAAAAATGAAGAAAATGAAAAATTAATTAAAAGTATAGATGCATTAATGGAAAATAATGACGGTCAAGAAAAGGATAGTTTTTTTAACGAATTTATAGAAAAATGGAATAAAGGAGAGTATAAAGATGAATAGAGAAGAATCACAAATTGTAACAATAGAAATAGTAGCTTATTCAGGAGATGCTCGTTCAAAATTACTAACAGCATTAAATAAAGCAAAAGATGGAGAATTTGATAAAGCATATGAATTAGTTGAAGAAGCAAATGAATTAATATTAAAAGCACATCAAGTACAAACAGACTTGATAACAGCAGATGCTAATGGAGAAGATGTAAATGTTGATGTATTAATGGTTCATGGACAAGATCACTTAATGACATGCATACTTCTTAAAGATTTAACTAAACATTTAATAGAGCTATATAAAAAAGGAGTTTAATTTTTATGGAAAAACTAATAAAACAAATAGAAAAAATGAAACCTTTTTTTGAAAAGGTATCAAGAAATATATATTTAAGAGCTATAAAAGATGGATTTATATCTGTAATGCCAGTAGTACTATTTTCAAGTTTATTCTTATTAATTGCTTTCGTTCCTAATATTTTTGGATATTTTTGGTCAGATGAAACAGTTAAAATGATAATGAAACCTTATGGATATACTATGGGTATAGTAGGACTTTTAGTTGCAGGAACAACAGCTAAGGCATTAGCTGATTCAGTTAATAGAGGACTTGATACAACAACTCAAATTAATAATATTTCAGTAATGCTTGCATCTATTTCAGGATTCTTATTATTATCTTCAGATCAAATTGAAGGTGGATTTGGATCAGGATTTTTAGGAACTACAGGACTTATAACTGGATTTTTAGTTGCGTTTTTAACTGTAAATATATATAAGTATTGTGTTAAAAACAATATTACAATAAAAATGCCAGGAGAAGTTCCACCTAACTTATCACAAACATTTAAAGATGTTATACCTTTTGCATTAACTATAATTATTGTATATGCTTTAGAAATATTAGTTAGAAAATTCTTTGGATATAATGCAGCACAAATGTTAATAGAAGGTTTAAAACCACTATTTAAAGCAGCTGATGGTTATCTTGGAATTGCAATAATATATGGTGTGATGGCTCTTTTCTGGTTTGTTGGAATACATGGACCATCTATAGTTGAACCAGCTGTTGCAGCATTAATGTATTTAAATTTAGATAATAACTTAGCACTATTTCAATCTGGAGCACATGCAAATAACCTTATAACTCCAGGATTACAAATGTTCGTAGCTACTATGGGTGGAACAGGAGCAACTTTTGTACTACCATTTATGTTCATGTGGCTTGGAAAATCTAAACAAAATAAATCAATAGGAAAAGCATCATTCCTTCCAACAGCTTTTGGAGTAAATGAACCTATATTATTTGGTGGACCTATAGTTTTAAATCCAATATTCTTTATACCTTTTGTATTTACTCCTGTATTAAATGTTTGGATATTTAAATTCTTCGTAGATGTATTTAAAATGAATTCATTTATATACTTTCTTCCTTGGACAACACCAGCACCAATAGGACTTTTATTAGGTACAGGTCTTACAAAATTAGCTTTTGTATTAGCACCTTTATTAATAGTAGTGGACGTAATAATGTATTATCCATTCTTTAAAATATATGATAATCAAATATTAGAAAATGAAAAAAATAAAACAATCGAAGAAGAAAAAGTAGAAAAAGAAACTGTAAAATCTGAAATAAATTTAGAAAAAGAAGTTAAAGTATTAGTAATTTGTGCAGGTGGTGGAACAAGTGGACTTTTAGCAAATGCTTTAAATAAAGCTGCTAAAGAATACAATAAACCAGTAGTTGCTTTTGCAACATCTTATGGAGCACATAAAGATATGATGAAAGACTATAACATGATAATTTTAGCACCACAAGTTGCATCAAATTATGAAGATATTAAAGTTGATTGTGATAGACTAGGTATAAGATTAGAAAAAACAGGAGGAATAGAATATATTTCTTTAACTAAAGATAAAGAAAAAGCTTTAAACTTTGTATTGGAGAAGGGAAATTAAAATATGAAAAAATTACCTGATGGTTTTTTATACGGTGGAGCAACTGCAGCTTATCAAGCTGAAGGTTCTACAGATGTTGATGGAAAAGGAAAAGTAGCATGGGATGAATATTTAAAAGAACAAGGAAGATTTTTAGCAGATCCAGCTAGTGATTTTTACAATAAATATCCTTTAGATTTAAAATTATGTAAAAAATTTAATGTTAATGCAATAAGAATTTCTATAGCTTGGAGTAGAATATTTCCAGAAGGTTATGGAAAGGTAAACCCTAAAGGAGTAGAATTCTATCATAAACTATTTGCAGAATGTTTAAAAAATGATGTTATTCCTTATGTTACATTACATCATTTTGATACACCTTTAGCATTACATAAAGAAGGAGATTTTTTAAATAGAGAAAATATAGAACATTTTGTAAATTATGCAGAATTTTGTTTTAAAGAATTTGAAGAAATTAAAAATTGGGTTACATTTAATGAAATATGGCCAGTATCTAGTGGACAATACTTAGTAGGTAAATTTCCACCAGCAATTAGATTTGATTATTCTAAATTAATACAATCTATGCATAATATGATGGTTGCACATTCTAAAGCATTATTAAAATTTAAAGAATTAGAATTTAAAGATAAAAAATTAGGAATAATACATTCATTAGAATTTAAATATCCATATAGAGAAGGTAATAAATTTGATGAATTTGCAGCATATAAAGATAATGTATTAGCTAATAGATTTTTATTAGAAGCTACATATAGTGGTGGATATAGCCAAGAAACTATGGATATAATAAAAGGTATATTATACAGAAATAATGGAGAAATAGAAATATTAGATGAAGATCTAAAACTTTTTGAAAAAACTAAAGAATTAAATGATTTTTTAGGAATAAATTATTATCAAAGTAATTTTGTAAAAGGTTATGAAGGAGAAAATGAAAGTTTCCATAATGGAACAGGAGATAAAGGAACTTCAGTTCATAGATTGTGTGGAGTTGGTGAATATATGTTCGATATGGATATAGAAAGAACAGATTGGGATTGGTTAATATATCCTAAAGGATTACATGATATGATAATGTATATTAAAAATGAATTTCCCCATTATAAAGAAATTTATGTTACAGAAAATGGTATGGGTTATAAAGATATATTTGAAAATGGATATATTGATGACTCTCCTAGAATAGAATATATTAAAAAACATTTAGAAGCTGTATCTGATGCTATAGAAGAAGGAGCTGTAGTAAAAGGTTATTTCCTTTGGTCTTTAATGGACGTTTTTTCTTGGTCAAATGGATATAATAAGAGATATGGACTATTTTATGTAGACTTTGAAACACAAGAAAGATATCCTAAAAAAAGTGCATATTGGTTTAAAGAAGTTGCAAGTAATGGTAATATAATATAAAAATAAAAAAAATAATACAGGTGTAAAATATGACTAAAGAACAAAGATTTAGTGAAATAATAAGAATGATAAATCAGGGTGGAATTATTAGAAATTCTGAAATAATTGAAAAATTAAAAGTTTCTGATATGACAGTCCGTAGAGATTTAACAGAACTTGAAAATATGGGATATTTAGTAAAAGTTCATGGAGGAGCTAGAGGTAAAAATGTATATAACTATAAAGAATTATCTCATGATGATAAACATACAATAAATAGTGAAGCTAAAGATGTAATTGCCCATAAAGCTTTAAATTTAATAGAAGAAGGCGACACAATATTTTTAGGACCAGGAACTACTACAGAAAAACTTGCTAGTTTAATAAATAATAAGATTATTAGAATAGTAACAAATTGTCTACCAATATTTCAATTATTGTTACCAAAAGTTTCATCAACATTTAAAGTTTATTTAGTTGCAGGGGAATATAGAGAAGTAACTAAATGCTTCTTTGGAGATCTAAGTAATATTGTTTTATCAAAGTTACATTATAGTAAAATATTTTTTTCAGCAAATGGTGTAAAAGGAGATGAAATTATGACATCTACTTTTGAAGAAACTTATACACAAAAGATAGCTATAAATAACTCAGAAAAGAAATATCTTTTAATAGATAGTTCCAAGATAGGTAAGGAAGATTTTTCAACTTTCTATAACCTTTCTAACATAGATGCAGTAATAATGGAAGAATGTGATGAAAGAAAGATAAGAATAATAAAAGAATATACAGAAGTAATATAATATTTTCTTAGAAGGGCTATGAAAAAATCAAAGGATATTTTAATAAAAATAAATAAAAAAATAATGAAATTTTAAAAATATAATAATATAATAATGATACGATGATATACTTAGCCTATAAAACAAAAGAAAAATGAGAATATAAAAATGAAAAAATTAATGGTTATACCAATGCTATTATTAGCAATGAATGGATTTGCTAATTCAACTGAAATGATGATGGAAAAGACAATGAATTTACTAAATATGGAAGACAATATGAACACTTCTGTAAAAGCAACTATAAAAGGAGATAAAGTATTTTTAAATATTGATGATAAAAAGTATGAATTAGATAGAATAAGAAGTGGTTCAGGGGAAATGTTTACTTATGGAAAAGTTAATTTAGGTATAAAGGGAAATGAAGCATATATTGAAATAGATAATAAAATTTCAAATTATGAAGTAGAAGGACAAGATACTAAAGATTATGCAAAAAGTATAAAGTATTAGTATAAAAAGATGTAGGGACTAAATATTAGTCCCTATATTAGATTTCGAGATAATAAAATGATAAAAATTAGTAGAAAAAAATTTTTAATGGATACAAACTGGCTACAAAACCCTACTTAAAGCCAATAAAACCATATATGGTGTAGGTATGGGCACCATTATTTGACTAAAAAATGACAAAATAATTAATTAATCTGCAAGTCAGTAAAAATGCTGAATTGCAGATTTTTTCTATATTAGAGTATGTTTTTGATTATCCAAACTTTTCCTAATATTTCCCAGAATTTCTAACCTTTTCTTTTTTATTGGCAACATTAATATTGTAATTTATTAACAGCATCTCTCAAATCTTTTACAGTCCAATGTGTATATACTCCATCAGTAACATTTTTTTCTTCATGACCTACAATATTCTTTATTATTGATACTTTTATTTGTAATTGTTGCATTTTAGTAATAAATGTATGTCTAATTGAATGTAGATTTCCTTTCATATTAATATCATATTCTTGTATTATTCTACTAAAAATTTTATTTAAATTACTAGTACTTGTAATATTAAATAAGTTTATATCTTTATTTTTGTATTTTTTAACTAAAGGGAATATTAAATGATGCAATGGTACTTTTCTATTCATACCAGCTATTGTTTTAGAACCAGTAATTAAATATCTTTCTTCTAAATTAATATTTTTATTTTGTACTCTTAGTAAATCAATAGATCTCATTCCTGTATAAAATAGTATTAAGAAAATTGCATATTTTTCTTCATTTGTTTCTCTATATTTATCCCATATATATCTAACGAAGTCATTTTTAAATACAACTCTGTATACTTTTCTTTTCAATTTACCATCTATATAAACACCACCTGCACGAACTACATAAGGTTTTCTTCTTTTATCTGATGTTTTAAATATAGATCCCCTACCATTAGAATTTTTCATTTAAATCACCTACTAACCTATTAATATTAGAAGATTTAAATGTTGAAATTTTTAATTTATTAAGTACTTTACGATAAATATTGATGTTTTTACTCTATATTATATATAGTGAATAAAGTGATTGGTTTTACAGGTTTTCTAAGTTATACTATTAAAAATGTTTTATAAATAATGAGGAGAGAGTATGATAATAGAAGATCAAATTCGTGATGAAGCTAAAATAATATTAGGTTTTGATGAAGTTGAAAAAAATATACAACAAGGTACAGGGCAAATAATAACTTTTAATCAATTAGGATTTAAAGGATTTTTTGTTTCTAAACCAGCAAAACAAGGATATAGAATATTTTCCATCTATTTTCAAATGTTTCCTAAAATGTATAACCTTTTCTTCTTGTTGACAAATATAAAAAAACGTGATAACATCAATTAATAAATCAAATAAAAAGGAAGGTAGTAGTTATGAAGAAGTTTTTTGGTATGATTATAGCAATATCAATTTCTCTTTTTTCATATGCAAACATAACAGTAGATGGAAAAACTAATGTATATGTAGAAAAAAGTATTAATGGTGTAGACATAATAAATATATCAACTCCTTCTCCTAAGGGGATAAGCCATTCAACCTTTAAAGAATTTAATGTAAGTGAAAAAGGTGCTGTAATAAATAATGCAAAAAATATTGCAAGAAGTAGAATTGCAGGACTAATAAATGGAAATAATAATATTAAAGACACAAGAGCAAAACTTGCCCTTCTAGATGTAACAGGATTAGAAGAAAGTAAATTAAGTGGAATACTTGAAGCATTAAGTAAAGATAAACTAGATGTAATACTTTCAAATCCTAATGGGATAACACTAGATGGTGCAAGTTTTTTAAATATACATAATATGGCTTTAAAAACATCAAAACCAATAATAGAAAATGAAGAAATAAAAGGATATAACAAACCTAAAGGAAACATAAAAAGCTTAAAAGAACTAAATACAGATTAGAATTTAGAGATAATATCTAATACCTTTAAATCAGAAGGAGATATAAAGGCCAAAGAATTAAAAGTAACAACATATGCAGGAGAAGAAGGCATAAAGCTAAGTGCCGACATAATAGGTTCTATACATGGAGATGTAGTAAAGATAGTAGCAACAAAATCAGGTATAGGAGTTAAAAGTATAACTTCAAAAGATTTAACATTAGAATCAAAAACACAAGCTAAAATAAAGGAAATAAAGACAAATAATCTAAATGTTAAGGTAGAAGAAGATTTTACAAATAGAGATAAAATAATATCAAATAATAATATAAATATATCAGCTAAAAACATAATAAATGATGGAAATGTATTAATAAGTGATAATATAAACCTAATAGCTCAAAATAATATAGATAATAAAAATGGAGCA
>NZ_LOHX01000224.1 GCF_001559775.1 Streptobacillus felis
TAAATTCAACTGTAAGTGAATATGGACAAATTACTTATGTTGTTTCTCTTGCAACAGTAACTTTAACATCTAATCTAGTTGGAGAAGTAATAAGTCCATTAGAAGCATATGGTAAGAAAATAGTTAATTCAAAAGATTTAGCAAATACTATTAATGCATTATGTAATTACACTATTAAATTAGGTGTAGATAGTGTCACTACTGACATTCAAAACTTATATCAAAAAGGTGGATTACAGTTTAATATTAAAGGCTCTGATTTAATTAA
>NZ_LOHX01000225.1 GCF_001559775.1 Streptobacillus felis
GAAATAAGTGGTCTACCATGAGGACAGGTATAGTTTCCTACTTCATGTAATCTTCTTACCATATGTTGCAGTTCTTGCATATTCAATCTTTGACCAGCTTTGATTGCTACATTACATGTCATAGGTATTATTAGTTTTTCTCGAATATCCCCTACTTTATTATTATTATTCAAATCATGAAGTATATTTTCAAAAATATTAGTA
>NZ_LOHX01000226.1 GCF_001559775.1 Streptobacillus felis
AGATAATATATTTTGAAAGATTACGTTTCATAAATGAAGAACCAATAATATACGAACAAACATATCTAACAATGTACAGATTTAATGGTTTTGATCCACTTGAACTAAATAATAATTCAATTTATAATATTTTAGAATATAGGTATGATGTTACTTTATCAAAAGCCATAGAAAAATTAAAGTCAATATTAAATTCTAGTAAAAAAGAAAAAAATTTACTTAAATTAAAGGAAAATGACTTTGGAAT
>NZ_LOHX01000227.1 GCF_001559775.1 Streptobacillus felis
TTTTTAGCCTATTCATAAACTCATTTATCATTATCTAATGTTCTTTTAAATACATCTTCTATTACCTTTTTATTAGGTTTTATCAACATCTTTTGATATACATTATCATTTAGCTTACCCCCTCGCTTATCAAGTATATCCTTAGCTTGAGTTTTCTTCCAACGATCCTTTTGAATCTCACCTCTTATACTACTAGTTATAGAACCAGCAAGTATGAATATATCATCACCATTTAACGTCTTTA
>NZ_LOHX01000228.1 GCF_001559775.1 Streptobacillus felis
AAAATAAAGGATAAAATATTTATAAGGATTGATTTTTTTAATAAAAAAATATCAGTCCTTTTATTTTTATTAAATTTAATCATATATAAAATAGATTGAACCATTAAGTTTTTGTATATTTCAAAATGTTGACTTGAGATTAAAATAGTAGTATACTCCACATTAAATAAATTTGAATGTGAGGAATTAAAATATGAATAATATGTTAAAGTATATAGTTAAAAGAACATTTACAGGACTTATTACATTATGGCTTGTGATAACTATAACTTTTTTTCTTTTGCATAAATTACCTGGAGATCCTTTTGAAAGCGAAAAAGCAATTCCACCACAGATTAAGGCTAGCCTTATGCAAAAATATGATTTAGATAAACCTTTAAGTACACAGTATTTTAAATATTTAAAGAATATGTCTAAAGGAGAATTAGGTGTTTCTATGAAAGAAAGGGGAAGAACAGTTAATTCTATTATTAAAAGATCATTTCCAGGTTCAGCAGATTTAGGATTAAGAGCAGTATTATTTGGATT
>NZ_LOHX01000229.1 GCF_001559775.1 Streptobacillus felis
TGATATCCTTCTTTTAGATGAACCTACTAATGGACTCGATTTAAAAGCAGTCAATTGGCTAGAAAATTTTATTATGGAATTAGAAACTACTACTGTTTTAATAGTATCTCATGATATACACTTTTTAAACAACGTATGTACTCATTTTGCAGATATAGATTATGGTAAGATTAAACTATTTGTTGGAAACTATAACTACTGGTATGAATCACATCAATTAATGCAAGAACTATTAAGAAATCAAAATAAAAAAGATGAACAAAAAAGAAAAGAGTTACAACAATTTATCGCAACATTCTCTGCTCAAGCTTCAAAATCAAAACACGCAACTAGTAGAAAGAAACAACTTGAAAAAT
>NZ_LOHX01000230.1 GCF_001559775.1 Streptobacillus felis
TAATTTAAGATTTCTTGATTGAATGATTCTTTTCTTTTTGAACCATTGATTAACAATATTTTTTTCATTTTTATTTATCTCTACCAATATATCAAACTCCTTATCTTTTTTAACTTTTATATATATTTGTCATGTATAAATTTTACTTTTTTATTTTCTTTCTCTATGTTATTATTTACTTAAATAAAGAATGTGAAACATTTGATGATCTGGCTCTAATTAAAATTTTAGATGATTGTATTT
>NZ_LOHX01000231.1 GCF_001559775.1 Streptobacillus felis
ACTTTAATCGATTAAAACATTATGACTAGTAGCATTTGCAATGAGCAATGTTCCATATTTAAGTTCACCCATATTAGTAATATATGATATATCTTTTTTAAATTTATCAGAATCAACTATTACAGTTTCAAGATTTGTTTCTTCTTTTATTTCTCTAATTGCTGTCATTATCTCAGTTTCATTTTCTTCTATATGTCCGTTAGGAAATCCCCAATTACCACCAAGTACTTTTACAAGTACAAATTCTATTTTATTATCTTTATTAATTCTCTAAACCATACCACCAGACGCACATACT
>NZ_LOHX01000232.1 GCF_001559775.1 Streptobacillus felis
AAGAGCTATAAAAAAAGGTTCAGGTGCTGATGGAGGATCTGGTTATGAAAGCCTAAATTATGAAGGTTATGGACCAGGTGGAGTTGCATTAATAGTTGAAATACTTACAGATAATAGAAATAGAACAGCTTCAAGTGTTAAGTCTTCTTTTGATAAAAATGGTGGAAATCTTGGCACGCCAGGATGTGTATCATATATGTTTGAAAGAAAGGGAGAAATTATTATAGAAAAAACTCCTAATTCAAATGAAGATGAATTAATGATGATAGAACTAGATTCAGGAATGGATGATATGAAAGTTTATGATGATAGTTTCTATATTACTACTTCTACTGATACTTTTGATAATGTATTAAATAGTATTAAAGAAGCTAATTATTCTGTTGTTGAATCTGATATCTCTTACGTACCTTCTATAGAAGTTGAAAATTTATCACCTGAAGATTTAGAAAAA
>NZ_LOHX01000233.1 GCF_001559775.1 Streptobacillus felis
AATCAAGATTTACTATAAATATAGACAAAAATTCAGTGTATTATATAGGGGTGATAAAATGAATTTTATAAAAAAGTTTGAAAGTGTTTCTTATGAAAATGGGAAGCTGAAGGATTAGAAGATGTATCACTTAGAAGAGTTAGAAAGATAAATAGACTCTTAAATATAAATTTTTATGAATTAAGCGATAATTATGAAAATTTAAATAATAAATGGAAAAAAGAAAAACAAGATAAAGATTTGGAAAGACAGTCTACACAATAAAAAATAAAGTAGCATAAACCTAAATTAAAATATAAATAAAATACCTTGAAATCAACAATAAAAATTGTTATAATTATTATATAACAAAAGCGAGAAGTATGTAGTCTTCCTAGTTCGGCTAGGTATTTAAAAGCATACAAAATAAGAGATGTGTTCTTCTCCCTGATTAATCAGGTATAAAAAACACCAGAATAAAAGCGAGAAGTATGTAGTCTTCCTAGTTTAGCTAGGTATTTAAAAGCATACCACAAAAAAGTTTCGAGGTAATACAGTTGTATTATCTTTTTTTTTACATAAGATTAATTGAAATTTCACTCTATATTCAATATAGAGTGATTAAAATGTTGATTTTATGCCACTTTATAAGGTATAATTAAAATAAAAGTAGTTTATTAATAATTTACTTAAGGAATATGAGGTTATTTATGGAAAGATTTGATGAAATTATTATTGATTTTGATATGCCAAAGCATATAAAGGAACAAATTGATGAGTTAGATGAATTATATGATAAATATGGTGGTGAAAATTCAAAGAAGTATAGTAAAGAAGAAATTACTCAAGCAGAAATTAAATTTTTTGAAATTATAGGTTGGTTAGAAGTAGATGTAAGATCTGCATATAGAAATGGTCTAATAAGTGTTGATGATGGATATAAAATATTAGATAAATATTTAAGTTTTTAATTGAAAGGAGAAAATTATATGATAAAAGATTTTAATAATATTGTTAAAAATTATTTAGTATATGGTGGTAACGCTGGATTTAAATTAGGATTTATTAATGAAAGTAATGAGAACTGGTTTTTAAAGTTTCCTAAAACAACTAAAAATATGATTAATGTTGATATGTCATATAATACGTCACCACTATCTGAATATATTGGATCACATATTTATGAAATATTAGGTTTTAATGTTCACAAAACTGAATTAGGTGTATATAAAGATAAAATTGTTGTTGCTTGTAAAGATTTTATAGAAGGAAATAGATTTGAAGAATTTAAAAATTTTCAAAATAATTTTTCAGATAATTTCAGTATAGATTTAGAAGAATTTCAATCAAAAAATAGAAGAGAATATGAATTAGATATTGAGGAATTATATATAATAATTAATGATAATAATATAGAATCAATAAAAGAATTAAAAAATAGATTTTGGGATATGTTTGTAGTAGATATGTTTATAAATAATAATGATAGACATTCTGGTAATTTTGGTTTTATTTATAATAATAAGATAGAATTAGCACCTATTTATGATAATGGAAATTCATTTTTTAGTAAACATTCTGATAATAAAAAAAAGATAATATTAGAAGATAATCAAATGAAAAATTCTATTATTAATACTGGACAAACACCATATACATATAAAGATAAAAAAATAGATTCAGTAAAATCAATTCTAAAAGCTGAAATAAAGTTAGGTGACATAAATAATGAAATAAATATTGATTTAAGAAATGCAATAATTAGAAATACAATAAAAATTGAAAATAATATTAATAAAATAAAGGAATTTATAAATAACATACCTGAACAGCATCAAGGCAAAGAAATAATTTCTAAATTAACAAAAGAATTTTATAATGTATTTCTTGAAAATAGATTAGAAAAATTAATATTAGGTAAGGAAAAGGCAATTGAAATAAATAACAGTATAAATAAATGGAATAAAAATAAAAAAATTGAATATAGAGATATATAATATTCACTCTATATTCAATATAGAGTGAAAGGAGTATATTATGAAAAATGAAAAATGGAAAGATAAATTAAAACACATAAATGTTCCAAATTATGTAATGGAACAATTAGAAGAATATTTTCAATATGTTAAAGAAAATAATAAATTTATGATAAGCATACAAATTGATGATGTATTATCAAATTTAAATGTAGCTAATCAAGAAAATGATTTAACAATTGAGGAAATAATGTATGTAAGATCAATATTAGGAGAAGATTTTTATGATTGATTTTCAAAAAGCTGAAATAAATTTATATAGGGTATTTGATGGTGCTAATGGTAATAAAATTTCTATATATTATGATGAAAGATTATATATGTTAAAATTTCCAAGTTATCATCCTAAAGAAAATTTTGATACAAAATCTACAATTAACGAACATATTTCTTGTTTAATAGCTAAAGAACTTGGCTTAAATAGTCAAAATACATTATTAGGAATGTATAATGATAAAATTGTTGTTGCATGCGAAGATTTTCAAATTAGTGGATATAAATTAGTTAATTTTACTTCTATTAAAAATAGTATAGTAGATAGTGAAAAAATGGGTAAAGGTTTAAATTTAAATTCAATTTTATATACAATCGAAAACCAAAAATATGTTAATAAAAATAAATTAAAAGAATTTTTCTGGGATACATTTATTCTTGATTCATTAATTGCAAATGGTGACAGACATAATGGAAATTGGGGATTATTAATTAATGAAACAGATAAATTATGTAAAATAGCACCTATTTATGATTGTGGATCATCATTTCATTCTCATTTAAATGATGAAGAAATGTTAAATATTATAGAAAATGATAAAAATACTCTTAATAATTTAGTAATGGGAAAACCAAATTCAGCAATTAAAATAAATAATAAACAAATTAATTATTATAATTTCTTAACTACTACTGATAATCAAGACTGTTTAGAATCTTTAGTAAAAATAACTAAAAAAATAGATTTAACTAAAATTGGAAAATTAATTGATGAAATTGAATATATGACTGACATTCATAAAAAGTTTATTAAAACTATCTTACATGAAAGAAAAACTAAAATTTTAGATAAAGCACTTATTCTAAATAATAATATCTCTAAATGGACTAATAAAGAAAATATTGATAAAAATTTATATAGATAGTTTTCACTCTATATTTAACATAGAGTGAATAAAATATAAAGAGAGGATACATTTGATGAAATATAAAAAAATACCTGAAACATCATATGAAAAATATATTTCTGGGTGGGAATCTTTAAATATACCATATAAAAATGGAGAAATTGCTGATTGGCATCCACATAATTTTTTTATATCAAGTAATGATGAATACATTAAATTATATTATTATAATCCAATAATTGGGAATGTAGGAATAGAGAAAAGAAAAATTACTTTTCCAGAAAATAAAGAAGTCTATATTTCTAATTTTCCAAGAGCGATTATAGATTTATTGTTAAATTTAAATAAAAAAGAAATAAAACAATTATATGGATCAAAAAATGAATTATTATCCAATACTGATCAAAAACTATTATATGAATATCTAATGATATTAAAGGATAATGAAAATATAAAAGACTATTTAAAATATGAATATGGATATATTGAATAAATTAAAAACATGAGGTTAAATATGGAAATATGGAAAACTAAAAGAATTGAAATAATGAAAGAAATTTTAAACATTATAGGAGAGAATTATATACTAAAAGGTGGTACTGCATTAATGCTATATTATGGTTTAGATAGATTTTCTGAAGATATTGATCTTGATTCTAAAACTAATAATTTAAATATTTTATCAAAATTAGAAAATTATTCAAAAAAGAATAATAAAAATTGGAAATTTAATATAAAAAAAAATACTGATACAGTATTTAGAATAATGTTAGATTATGGAGAAAAAAATGAAAAAGGATTATATCCTTTAAAAATTGAAATATCAAATAGAAATAAAAATTTAATAATTAATAATGTTTTGAATTATACGATAATTAACGGTGTTAATGTATATAATTTAGAAGAAATATTATCTATGAAAACAAGAGCTTTTAATAACAGAGATAAAATAAGAGACTTTTATGATATTTCATTTTATATAGAAAAAGAACCTATTAAATTTAATGAAAATGATTTATTAAATATAAAAGAAAAACTAGATTATACAGATATGGAAGTTTTTGAAAAATTATTAAATAATGAATTTAAAGAAAATAATTTAAAAGATATTGATGCAGAAAAGATAATTATTAATACTTATGAAAAAGTTGAAGAACTTATATTAGAAAATAAAAGAAATAAATGGAATAAAAAAGATAATAATATATCTGATAGAGATAAAACTAGTAGATAAAAGGAGTTATTATGCTTGAGAACTTTGATGAAAGAACATTACCAAGATATTTAAAAAATGATATTGATGCATGGGTTAACAAAAATGAAAGTAATAGACATATATGGGATTGTTTATGGGGTGAATTGTACGGTTCAATAAATTCAGCACAACATGATTTTGTAATTTCAAAAGAAGTTGCTGATTATTTAAGAAATAAATATTTAGGAATATAAAAAAGAATATTAATACAAAATATTTTTTTGTATTATTATATATAAGGAGTTTTTATGAAAAGAATAATATTCACTGATTGTAAAATTGATTATACAAGGGCATATGGTGGGGCTAATGGTAATAAAATTGGAATCATATATAATAATGAAAATTATATGTTAAAATTTCCACCTAAACCAACAATTAATAAAGCAATTAGTTACACAAATAGTTGTATTAGCGAACATATATCATGTAAAATTTTAAATGAAATTGGAATGAATGCACAAAAAACATTATTAGGAGAATATGGTAATAAAATTGTTGTTGCTTGCAAAGATTTTACAGAATATAACAAAAGATTTTTTGATTTTGCTTCATTAAAAAATACAATAATTGAAAGTGAACAAGAAGGTTATGGAACAGAATTAAATGATATATTAGAAACAATAGAAAATCAAAAAATAATAAATAAAGATAATCTAAAAGAATTTTTCTGGGATATGTTTATTATTGATGCTTTTTTAGGTAATTTTGATAGACATAATGGAAACTGGGGATTTTTAATTGATGAGGATAAAAATATTTCTATTGCACCAATATACGATTGTGGATCTTGTTTATTTCCTCAAAATGATGATAAACAAATGGAAGAATCTTTAAAAGATTTACAAAAGATGGAAGATAGATTATATTCATATCCACAGTCAGTAATAAAGATAAATAATATAAAAATAAATTATTATAATTTCTTAACTACTACTGATAATCAAGACTGTTTAAAATCATTAAATAAAATTTCTAAGAAGATAGATTTAATTAAAATAGGAAAGCTAATTGATGAAACAGAATATATAAGTGATACTCATAAAAAATTTATTAAAACAATTTTACATGAAAGAAAAACTAAAATTTTAGATACATCACTCACTTTAAATCCTAATTTTTCTAAATGGAAGAGTAAACAACAAAATCATAAAAATATATATGATAGAGATGAAACTGGCAGATAAAAGGAGTTATTATGCTTGATAATTTTAATCTTTTATTTGACAATAAATTTTAAAAATGATAGTATCAAAATATAAACAATAAAAAATTTAAATTAAATGAATTACTGATTTAATTAGCTGGTTAAATCTTAGGGTATTCATACAAGTCAGCGAGCTTGTTATGGGTACCTTTTTATTTTAAGAAAGGAGAATAGAATGGCAATTTATAGATTAAGAGCAAAAGCAGGTAAAGATGTATTACCTCATTTAAGTTATATAAATGGAGAAGATAAATATAAAAATAAAAAAGATCATATTGAATTTATTGAGACAAAAAATTTACCTGAAATTTTTGAAAGTGTAAAAGATTTTTGGAATACTGCATTACAATATGAAAGAAAGAATGCGAACATATATAGAGAATTTGAAATAACATTACCAAAAGAATTTAATAAAGAAAAAAATAAAGAAATTTTAGATAGATTTTTAGATAAAACTTTTGGTAAAGATTATGTTTATAATTACTCAATACATAATCCAAATGGGAATCAACCACATGCTCATGTTATGTTTAATGAAAGAAAATTAGATGGAATAAAAAGAGAAAAAGAAAACTTTTTTAAAAGATATATTCCAGAATATCCTGAAAAAGGTGGAGCTAAAAAAAATTCAGAATTAAAGAATAAAACTTATTTAAAAAATATAAGAAAAAACTGGGAAGAACATTTAAATTTATATTTAGAATCTTCTGGAATAGAGAAAATTTCAAGTAAAACTTTAAAGAAGCAAAGAGAAGAATCAATTAATGAGGGTAATTTAATAAAAGCTGAAATATTAGATAGAGAACCTGTTCATTTCAAGCAAAATTTAAAATATAAAAAGAAAAAAAATAAAGATGCTTATGATCTATATGAAAGAATAAAAAGAGATGAATATATAAAAGAAAAACAAATAAAAGATGAAGCTGATAGAGTATATAAAATTAATTTTTTAAATGAAAAATTTGAAGAAAAGAAAGAGGAATTTAAAAATTATTCTTTTGAAAAACTATTAGAAGAGAAAGAAAAAGTTGAAATAGATATATTTAAATTATCTAAAAAAATGTTAGATAAGACATTAGAATCTGAAGCATTAAATCAATTAACAAATGGGCAAAGTAATAAAAATAAAAATGAAAAAAATCATTTATTTAAGATGATAAAGAAAGATAAAAATAATAGAAATAAATACAAAAAAAGAATCAATGAAATTAATAAAGAAATGGATACATATAAAGATATTTTTAAAGAAAAACTTATTGATCTGAAGTTAAAACTTAAAGCTAAATATATGAAACCATTTAAATATAAAATGATAGAAAAAGGGATTGTTGATGAGCTTTTTATGCAGAGATTAAAACAAGAAAAGTATAAAAATCAAGACAATATAAATTTATATAAAGCATATTTTGAAAGAAAAAATTTAAGAGATGAAAAGCTAAAAGAATTAAAAAAAATTGAAAGTAATAAACAAGAAATCAAAAAATTTGTTAAATCAAAAGATTATAAATCAGCAAAATATTTTCAGAGTATAAATTCAAATTTATATAAAAATATAAGATCACTTGATAGAATTTCTAAAAAATTTAATAGAGATATAAGAGTACAACATCAAATTTTAAAACATGGTGAATTTATACTTGATGAATATAAAAATATTTTAGAAAATGAAGAATTAGAAATAGAAAGAGAGAGATAATTTATGGAAAAATTTTTAGCAGTAGGTATATGTTTTTTAGCAATAGTAGTGATGTTATTTTTTATTTTTGATAAAAATAAATATAATGAAAATAATGGAAAGTATTTAAAGGATTTTATACGAGATAGTATAATTATATTTATTTTATTTGTAATTTATAATTATCTTTTTATTAGTGGTGACACAAAATTTTATTTTGAAAAAGAATTTATATTTTTCTTAATTTTAAGTAAATTAATTCAAGAATATTACCAAAAATTTAACAAAGAAAAATATAAATGGAAGATAAATTTGATAAATATAGTTTATATATTTATCATCATAATTAAAGATTATTTTAGAGGGTAGGACTACCCTCTTTTTTTTTAAATCATGGGAATCAAAGATTCCTATGCACGCTTAGCTGTTTCTCTAATTTTTGAAAAATTTACGAGAAACACTATCGTGGTTTTTTATATCCAAAAAACACTTGCCACAAGGGCTTGAAGAAAGAAAAAATAGAAAAAAATTTAAAATATGAAATTTTGATATTGTAAAAGAAAAATATTTGTGGTATAATACAATTATAAAAATGAATAAAAGAAAATTATGGGATACTGATTTAATTAGCAGGTTAAATCATTAAGGTACTCATACCAGTCAGCGAACTGGTGTGGGTACCTTTTTCTTTTTTTTCAGATTTTAAAAAAAATTAAAAAAAGGAAGTGATAAAAATGTGAGATATAAAACAAATAAAATTATTCAAAAATAAAATTAAGAAAGGAAATAAAATGAAAAGAAAAAATTTATTATTTATTCTATTAGGAGTACTTTTATTTTCAACTTTAACTTTAGCAGATACAGCTGGAGCTACTGCAGATGGTTTTGAGAATTTCACAAAATATTTAGTTAGTTTTTTAAGATTTATAAAGTTTGTTGGGTATGCTGTTGGTGCAATTTATTTTATAGTTAAACTAATTGAATTTATATTTAACCCTCAATGGGATCAATTAGGAAAAACAATTTTAACTTTTGTTTTAATCATTACAGGAATATTTAGTATTGATACTATAGTAAAAGCAGTAGGTGGAAATACTGTTAATGAAAATATACCAAAAGTTAAAGTATTAAAACTTGAAAAACAAATTTTTTTAGGTGAAAGAAATGAAGGAAAGTAGATTAAGTAAAATGGGTAAAAAATTTATTGTTGAAGAAAATAAAAGTTCAAGAAATAGAGAAAAGTTAGGATTAGGAATTGAAAGATATATTGCACTTGCTGAATCATTAAATACTTGGAAAAGAGCTTTTATAGGAATGACATTTTTAGCATTATTACTTGGTGGTGTGTCTACATTTTTATTCATTAATAAAGCAGAAACAAAAAGTTATTTAATAAAAGTAAATGATTCAGGAGAATTAGTTGGAACTGAAAAATTAAGTGATCAAATTACAAAAGTTGGGAATAGAGAAATAGAATATTTTATGAAAAAATTTATTAAAGATACAAGAACAATTACACTTGATAAAAAAGTCTTTGATAAGACGATGAAGGAAGCTAATTATTTCTTAAATAAAGAAACACAATCAAAATTAATTTCGATTTTAAGTACAGAAAAAGTTTATTCATTTTTTGAATTAGGTAAGACAAGAGATGTAGAAATTATTTCATTTATCAAAATACCAGAAGCTGAAAATACATATCAGATTAGATGGAGAGAAAAAGAATTTGAATCTAATGGTGATTTATCAAAAAGAAAAAATCTTAACGCTATAGTAAAAATTAAAAATTTCAATCCAAATTCAGAACAAATAATTTTAAATCCATTTGGAATAGTAATAGTTGATTTCAATATGCAGGTGGAAAACTAATGGGGAATTATAAAAATTATTTATTTTGGAAAAGAAAAAACATTTTAAAAATAATAAACAATGAAATTGAAATTTTTGAATATAGTGTTGATAAAAAAATAAATGAAATAAGAGATTTTTTACAAGTGAAGTTATCAAAAGAAGAAATACTATCTTTAGAAGAAAAAGCTGAAAAAGAGGAATATAATATTTTATTTAAAAAAGAAAAAGATATATTTTTAGATATAGAAGATTACTTAAATGAATTAAAAAAAGAAACTAAAGAAGAATATAAAAGTTTAAAAGATAAACTTGAAGAATTTTTTGAAAATTCAGATATTGAATTTGATGAAAATCAAATATTACAAGTTATATTTGAAGAAAAAATATTAGAGAAAGATGAAAATGATATTATAGATATTTATGAATTACCATTTAAATATAGAGGGACTATTTATAATATAGATCATCAGAATAAAGTTATAAAAAAAATATAAATGAAAGGATGTAATTTAAATGAAAATGTCAAAAGTTATGGGATTATTTTTATTAAGTACAACAATTTTATCTTATTCAAAAGATACAAACAAAAATATTTCTAAATTACAAAAAGAAGTAAAAAAATATGAACAAAATGTTAATAAATTAAATAATATAGAAAACATAAATGATGAAGAAATACAAAAAATATTAAAAGATAAATTATCAATTATTTCTGGAAAAGCTGCATCAATTTATGCAGTATCAACTGAATTTAATTATTTCAAATCTTCCATTTATCAAGTTTATACTAAACCAAATTTCACTACAGTTTTAAAATTAAATGCTGATGAAAATTTAGTTTATGTTGGTGGTGGAGATACAGAAAATTGGCAAATAGATGAAACATCTGGTGGTAATGATGGAGCAACATTCTTATTTGTTAAACCACTAAATAAAGGATTAAAGACTAACTTAAATATTATAACTGATAAGAGATCATACTTTATAGTTTTAGAATCAACTGAAACTGATTTTAATCCATATATTCAATGGAAATATCCATATGAAAACAACATGTCACATATTAAAAAAATAATTGAGAAAAAAGAAAATCAAGAAATTACTTTAGGTAAGAGTGATGAAATAAAATTTGGATTTAAATATGATAAAAATCATAAGTTAGCACCAGAACAAGTATTCACTGATGCTGAAAAAACAATATTAGTTTTAAATGATAAATTACAAGAAGCACCAGTTGTTTATGTTTATGGAGAAGATAATGTATTAAGTTTAGTAAACTATAGAATGATTGGAAATAAAATAATAATAGATAAGGTAGTAAATAAATTTCAATTAGTATTAGGTAATGAAAAATTAGATGTAATCAGATAACTGAAGGGAGAAAAATTATGAAAAATAAAAAAATAGCCTCTTCTGTAATTGATAGAATGAATAAAAATTTAGATGTTATAAATTTTTCAAAAGATGAAGATGAAGTAATAGAAGCAAAAGAAAAATTTATTATGGATTCTGAGGAATTTGAAGAAGTAATAGAAAATATTGAAGATGAAGTTGAACATTTAAATGAAAAAGATGATATACCTAATAGAAAAACAGAAGAACAAATAAATAAAGATTTGATAAAAGAAGATAAATCAACTTCTTTAAAAAATCTAAAAATGTTATTTGGAATTATTGCACTTTTATTATTATCAATAGTTGGTATTACTATATATAAAAATTTACCAAAAGCTGAGAAACAAGAAGAAGTTGTTGTAGCTGATCCAAATAACTTTAGAATAACTGATAAAAGTGAAATTGATGAAGATGAGGCTTTTGAAAAAATTGAAGATATACAATATACAAAAGAAAAAAATCAAACAGAAGATCCTATAAAAGAAGCTGTTGTTGAAACAACACCAAATAATTCAAATATAGAAAAATACGATGATATTTCAAGAGCTGATGATAAATACAATAAAGAACATGCTGAACTTGATAGAGCAATTGCTGAGCTTGAAGGAGAATCACATGTAAATGAAGTATTAGGTAAAAAAAATAGTGATAGTTTATCATTCTTAAAAAGAGAATTACCTAATAATAAGAATAAAGAACAAGAAAGTAAAAATATTAATAAAAATCAAATTATTAATAATAATAAATCTTTTGAAGATGATGAAGTAGTTAATGAATTTACAAGAAAAAATAAAATTGCAAAATCAAATAATGAATATACAGTTCATCAAGGTTCTGTAATACCTGCAATATTTTTAACTGAAGTAAATACTGATTTACCTGGTGCTGTTCTTGCACAAGTAAGAGAAAATATTTATGACAGTAAAACAGGACAACATTTATTAATACCTAAAGGTTCTAAAATGTACGGTAGATATGAAAGCAATGTATTTAAAGGACAAACTAGAGTATTCTTAGTATGGGATAAAATTTCTCTACCTAATGGTAAATATGTTGAATTAACAGAATTTCATTCAACAGATAATTTAGGGAATAGTGGAGTAAGTGATAAAACAAATAATCATACTTGGTCTTTAATTGGAAATGCTATTTTATCAAGCATACTTAATTTTACAGACACTTTAGCAAGTGGAGTAAGTTTTAATGTAGCAGGAGTAAACATAGGATTAAATGGACAAGCTAAAGAAGGTAAAGAGGGTTCACCTTTTAAAGAAGTTACCTCTCATTTAGTAAAAAGAGAAGTAGATAGACAACCTACTATAACTATTAGAAGAGGATTTAAATTTAATATTATTGTTAATGGTGATTTAGAATTAGAAAAATATAAATATTAAGTGATATTATGAATAAGATTAAAATGATATGGAATGATTTAAAGAAAATTAGATGGAAAAACATGAAAAAAATTGAAAAAAGATTTGTAATAGGAACTATATCTTTAATAATAATTTCTATTTTTTTAATAATGTTTTTCTATCTATCTAATTATTCAAGAATAATAAATTATCCTGAGGTATTTAATAAATATTTAATAGTAGATATAGATAAAATAAAAATTTATTATCCTAATAAATTTATGTATAAAGCTTTATTGAAAACACCTAATGCTGCTAAATGGGCAAAATATGAATATTTAGCAATACAAGCTTTATTTACTATACCTTATATAATCTTTTGTTTACCAATAAAATGGATTCCAAAAGACACTACATATGGTTCGGCAAGATGGGCAACTTTTGATGATTTAAGTTTAAGTGGATTTATGATTCCTAGATTATCAGCTAAGGCTTTTGAATTAAATTTACTTGAAGAATCTGGTGTAGTATTAGGAGAAGTTGATGGAAGAATAATAAGAGATAATGGGAAAACACATATACTTTTATCTGCACCAACTAGAACTGGTAAAGGAGTTTCAGTAATAATTCCTACACTAGTTGATAGCTGGAAAGATTCAGTAATGGTATTAGATATTAAAGGTGAGAATTATCAAATGACAGGTGGATGGAGACAAAAAGAATTTGATAATACTATTTTTAAATTTTCCCCTTTATCAATAGATTCTTGTTCATTTAATCCAATGAAAGAAGTTAGGTATTTAACACCAGATGAGATAGATGATTCTAAGACTATAGCACAGATTATAGTAATAGATGAAGGTTCATCAGATCCATTCTGGGGACTTGCAGGATCAGATTTAGCAACTACTTTAATACTTTATGAATTATATAAAGGAAAAGGTGAAGCTAATTTAAGTAGTGTTGTTAAATTTATTACAGATCCTAGTGGACCTCTTGAAGAAAGACTTACTAAATTAATTAATAAACCTGTTTTTAATCCAGAAAAAGATAAAGATATTCTAGAAAAATTATTAAGTATTTATACAGCACAAGATGATCAAGAGCAAATAAAAAAAGGGATACATCCTTTTATAGATAGAGGATTTGCTGATGCTTTAGGTAAAGGAGAAAAGACACTTCAATCAATAGTTGCCACAGCAAAAGCAAAATTATCTATATTTGAATCACCAAATGTTGAAAAAAATACTAGTAAAAGTGATTTTAGAATTTTAGATTTAATGGCAGCTGAAAAACCAATATCTTTATATATAGTTGTTCCGCCAGGACAAATACAACCTTTAGCCCCTTTATTAAGAATATTAGTAATACAATGTGTTCAATTATTAACACCAGAAATGGATTATTCTGGGAATTCAAATAAAATAAAATTTAACCACAGATTATTAATGCTTCTTGATGAGTTTCCAGCAATTGGAAAAATGGAAATTTTAGAAAAAGCAATAGGATTTGTTGCTGGATATGGAATGAAAATGATGTTAGTAGTACAATCCCTTGATCAATTAAATAAGATATATACTGAAAACAATATGTTTATGGGAAACTGTCAGGTTCAAGTATTTTATACAGCAAATGACAATAAAACAGCTGACTATATTTCTAAAACTATAGGACAAGAAACAATAGTTACAAAAAACGTTTCAAGTGATGGAGGAATATTTAGTAAAAAAAATATTTCAGTTTCTAAATCTGGAAGAGATTTAATAAAACCAGATGAAATGAGAAGATTTCCTTTAGATCAGATTTTATTATTAGTAGGTGGTAAACCACCAATAAAGTCCAAAAAAGTCTTGTTCTTTACTGATAAAAGATTTAAAGATAAGGTAAAACTACCAATTAATCCAACACCACATATGCAAAAAGAAATGGAAATACAACAAGGAAAAAAGGGGTGATAAAATGAAAGTAAACAACAGAATAATGGAATATGAAAAGAGGATAAAAGAAGAATTGAAGAGACTTAAAAATAATTTAACAAAAGTTTTTACAGAATCTCTGGAAAAATATCCTATTCATACTTTTTTTTCTCAACGAGATTTACAAAAATTAATTAAAGATATTTATGAAAAAAGGGAAGAAAATCCCATAATAGTTGAATTAATGTATGAAGAAAGAAAACGAAGGAAAAAATTAGAAAATAAAGAAATTGATGAAAATGATGATTTAGAGGAATTAGAAAAATTAGAAAAAGAAATTAAAGAATTAGAAGAAAAAGAAGCTGATTAATATGACGGATTTAGAGATAAAAAGAAAACTTGATTTAGAAAGAAAAGAAAATTTTCTAAAAGAAAATTTAACTGGGATACAAAAATTTTTAGAAGATATATCTATTAGCGAAATTTCTTTAAATCAAGATGGAAAAATATTTTTGGATATTAAAGGTAAAGGTAGGGTTGATAGTGGAGAAACACTATCTAAAATTGATGGAGAAAATATCATAAAGATAGTAGCTGCATTTAGTGAACAAGAAATTACGGAAACATCACCTATAATATCAGCGTCTTTACCAGATGGATCAAGATTTGAAGGATTAATGTATCAAGTCACAAATTATAATCCAGTTTTTTCAATCAGAAGACATACTACTGAAGTAATACCTTTAGAAAAATTTATTGAAACAAATTTTATTACAGAGGATCAAAAAAAGTATATAGAAACTGCAATTAAAGAAAAGAAAAATATTTTAGTAGTTGGTGGTACATCAACTGGTAAAACTACATTTTTAAATGCATGTTTAGATAAACTAAAAGATACTGATGATAGAATTAGTGTTATTGAAGAAATAAGAGAATTAAAATGTGAAGCAAAAAACATAAATTATTTTACTTCTACTGATACAACATCTTATAGAGATTTATTAAGATCAAATATGAGGCTAAATCCAGATAGAATTATCTTAGGAGAGCTTAGAACAGGTGGAGAAACATTAGAATTATTAAAAGCATGGAACTCAGGTCATTCTGGTGGATTTGCAACAATTCATGCTAATAGCACTATAGCTGGTCTAAAAAAAATAGAACAATACATAGATGAAGTTACTGTAAAGTCACAGCATTATTTAATAGTTGAAGCAGTAAATATAGTTGTAAACATAATAAGAGATGGTACTAGAAGGTATGTTAAAGAAATAGCAGAGGTAATAAATTATGATAAAGAAAATGACACATATATAATAAAAAAAATATAAGGAGTGCATAAAATGAGTAAAATGTTAGAGTATATACAAGGTAAAATTGAAAAGAATAAAGAAGAAAGAGGAAATGAATATGCAGGAATATCTAAATTCGCAATGTATACGGATTTAGGATATAAAAAAGATGCAGATTTTATGAAAGACTTAAATGAATTAATAGAAAGTAAAAAATTATTCTTCTATAAAAGAGAGTATACTAGTTTACAAGATAATGGCGATTTAGAAAAATATAGCAGTAGTGTATTTTTTACTAATATAGAAAAATTTGTTGATTATTCTTCTGAAATGTTAAATAAGAACAAAGAAGAGGCTGAAAAAAATATTGAAAAAGAATTAGATAGATTATCTAAATTAAGTGGATTATCTAAAGAAGCAAAATATGTTTATCAAATAGTTCAAAATGAACTTGAAAACAAAGGATTTGTTGATAATAAAACTATACTTGATAAATCGAAATTATTATTTAATGACTTTAAGGAAGCACAAGATGAATTAGTAAATAATAAGGTTCTATATTTACTAAAAATGGAAAAAGAAAACGATAAAAAATATGTGTTTATAAAAGAAGATAAATATTTTGCAAGATTAATTCAAGCCGAAAAAAAGAAAGAGGATAAAATAGTTGAAGCTGAAGAAATAAAAGAAAAAGAAGAAACTAAAGAAGATAAAAAATGGAAAAATAAAAAAGATAAAAATAAAGAAGTTGAAAGGGAGAGATAATTATGGAAAATAAAAAAATTAAAATGTTAAAAAATTGCTTAAAGAAAAAAATTAAGGTTACTAAAGGATTGATGATAGCTTTTTTAATTACTGGAATATTTTCTTTTTCAAAAGATGTTGATTTTCATAATTACATAATAAGAATAAATGACACTAATACAATTTATGAATTTATAGATAAAGAAACTAATTTTTCCCCATTATCTTTGGATTTAACTAGAATTAATAATGATTTAAAAGTTTTATTCGAAAGTAGGAGAGATTTAGGTGAATATATTATTGAAAATTTTTATGATGGTAATAAAAAAAAGTTAATAGGACTTTCGGAAGATGGCCGTTACTATAGATATGGTAGTGAGGTTGGAAGTGAGGATTATGATTATAATAATTTTAAAAATAATGATTTTGGTCATTTTGTTGCTAGTACCGATGGTGATGGTGTTGTTGGTGATGTTGCTGTTGCTGGAGGAGGAGTTTCTGGTGGTTCACATGGTGATAGTACAAATGGTGGTACGAATGGAAATACCATTTCTAAAGAACAAAATTTTTATTTTAATTTAAAAAATAAAGAAAATTTAGTGAAGGTAAATAAAGAGAATACAATAGAATTTATTGATGGGAAAGGAACAACAGCAACAGTAACACCAACTGATAATGGTGCTACGGTTAAATACGATGTTAATGTTGATGGTTCAACTATATATATAGGAAATGATGGTAAATTAAAAGCTAATATTCCAAATATAAGTAATGGTGATACTATCGGATATGATTATGTTGTAGATGGTGAAAATACTAAATTAATTTTAGGAAAAGAAATGAAACAGTTTATTAATGGAACAGAAAATTATTTAAATAGTGTTTTTAAAAATCCTGATAGAATTGAAAATGATTTTTTAAATGATAGTGATATTCCTGAAAATGTTAGAAATGAAGTTAGAAAAATTGTTATAGATAATAAAGAACTTTTAAATAAAGTTAAAAGTGGAAATTATACTGAAAATGAATTTGATGAATTATATTATAAAATGGGGGAAATGTGGAGGTCTATTAATGATTGGAGGAGAAATAGTGAAAATTCAAACATAGATATTGTTAAAAATTATAGAGATGTTTTTGATATAGAAATTGGGGAAACTGGGGTTACTACTAACACAAATACTGATATTTCCATAAAAATTGATAATTTAAGTGATGGATTAATTAATGAAACCTCAAAAGAAGCAATTAATGGATCTCAATTACATTCTATTGCTAAAGCAAGTAGTACAGATATTGATGTAAATGCATGGAGAAACAAATTAGGTATTACTGATAATGTGGCTACTCCTACTAACATTAACATCAAAGCAGGTGATACTACTAAAGCTATTACTGATGGTAATACTGTTGAATACATTAATGGTAGTGGAACAACAGCATCAGTAACACCAACTGATAATGGTGCTACGGTTAAATACGATGTTAATGTTGATGGTTCTACTTTAACTATTAATGATAGTAATAAATTATCTGTTAATATAGATGGTACTACTTTAAAAATTGGAGAAGATGGGAAAATAAAAGCTGATTTAGATGGATATGCTAAAACTGATGGTTCTAATATTAAGGGTGAAGATAAAACATCATTCATAACTAATCTAAATGATGGATTTAATTTAACAAATCCTACTGGGGCTGTTGCTACTGATAGAGATTTAAAAGATTTAGGTGATGCTAAATTAAATGTTGATGCTAATAATTTAACTGATAATGGTAAAACTAATTTAGTTACTAAATTGTCTGATGGTTCAAGTTTAGATAAGCCAACAGGAGCACTTGTTACAGATACTATTGTAAAAGATAAATTAGATACTAAAGCAGATAAAGATGCAAGTAATATAAATGGAACTGATTTAACTGCTTGGAGAGATAAATTAAATAGTGGTATTAGTTTAGAAAATCCAACTGGGGCTTTAGTTAAAGATAGTGACTTAAAAAATGCATTAGGAGATAAATTAAATACAGACTTATCTAATTTTGACAATACTAAAGTCGATGCTGCAGGTAAAACTAAATTAATAACAGCATTAAATGATGGATTTAATTTAGATACACCAAGTGGTGCAGTAGCGACTGATAGAGATTTAAAAGCTGGTTTAGCTGGTAAGTTAAGTGATGGAGATATAACTAATAATTACTTAACAGGTAAATTAACTAAAGGTAATGTAGTTAGTTCAACACTTACTTTAACTAATAACGAGGGTAGAATACTAGGTGCCGATGATTTAACTATAGAATTAAAAAATTCAACAGTAGGATTTAATCACTTAGATAAAAACTTACAAGATTTAATTAATTCTAAAGGTACTGGAAATGGAACAGCAACTAATATAAATATTAAAGCTGGAGATATTACTAAAGCTATTACTGATGGAAATACTATTGAATATATTAATGGTAAAGGAACTATAGCAACAGTAACATCTACAGATAATGGAGCTACTGTTAAATATGATGTTAATGTTGATGGAACAACTCTTATTATTGGAGAAGATGGTAAGGTTAAAGCTAATTTAGATGGTTATGCTAAAATAGATGGTTCAAATATAACAGGTAATGATAAAACTTCATTTATTAATAATTTAAATGATGGATTTAATTTAACTAATCCTACTGGAGCTGTTGCCACAGATAGAGATTTAAAAGTTTTAGGTGATGGAAAAGCAGACATTAATTTAAATAATATTACAACAATTGGTGATAAAGGTAAAGAAAAATTAAAAGAAGCATTAATAACAGGAAATTTAGATAACCCTACAGGTAACTTAGTTACTGACACGGATATAAAAGAAAAATTAGATACCAAAGCTAATAAAGATGCTTCAAATATAAGTGGAACTGATTTAACTGCTTGGAGAGATAAATTAAACTCAGGGGTTAATTTAGAAACTCCAACAGGTGCATTAGTTAAAGATAGTGACTTAAAAAATGCATTAGGAGATAAATTAAACACTAATTTATCTAACTTTGACAATACTAAAGTCGATGCTACAGGTAAAACTAAATTAATAACAGCATTAAATGATGGATTTAATATTTCTAATCCAACAGGTGCAGTAGCAACTGATAGGGATTTAAAATCTCTTGGGGATGGTAAATTAAATGTTGATGCTGATAATTTATCTGATACAGGAAAAACTAATTTAGTTACTAAATTAAGTGATGGTTCTAATTTAGATAATCCTACTGGTGTATTAGTAACAGACACTGCTGTTAAAGCTAAACTTGATGATAAAGCTAATAAAGATGCTTCAAATATAAGTGGAACTGATTTAACTGCTTGGAGAGATAAATTAAACTCAGGTATTAATTTAGAAACTCCAACAGGTGCATTAGTTAAAGATAGTGACTTAAAAAATGCATTGGGAGATAAATTAAATATAGATGCAGATAATTTAACAGATAAAGGTACTACTAATTTAGTTAATAAATTAAGTAATGGTGCTGATATTAATAATCCAACTAACAAGTTAGTAACTGATACTATGTTAAAACCTATTTTAGAAGATAAATTAAACACTAATTTATCTAATTTTGACAATACTAAAGTCGATGCTGCAGGTAAAACTAAATTAATAACAGCATTAAATGATGGATTTAATTTAGATACACCAAGTGGTGCAGTAGCGACTGATAGAGATTTAAAAGCTGGTTTAGCTGGTAAGTTAAGTGATGGAGATATAACTAATAATTACTTAACAGGTAAATTAACTAAAGGTAATGTTGTTTCTAATACTATTACTATTACTAATGGAAATGAAAGAGTTTTAGGAAGTGAAGATTTAAGACTTGAAATTTCCGATGGAGCTATTACTAAAGATAAATTAGCTAATGATCTGAAAAATGAAATTGATGCTAAAGCTAATAAGGATGCTTCTAACTTAAATGATGGGGATGTTTCTAAATGGAGAGATAAACTGGGTATTAATGATAATGGTAATAACGAATTTACTGAAAAAGATGGGGCTATTACTTATAATAATGGTGGATCAACAGGATTTAGAATTGGTAATGTTAGCACACCTATTTATTTAAATGATGCATCTAATAAAAAATATGTAGATGATAAGTTTAATGATTTAAATAATAAACTTAATGCAGCTAATGCTGGAGTAGCTTCTGCACTTGCTACAGCTTCAACACTTAAAAACTGGGGTAATGGTAAACATACTATTTCTGGATCTTTAGGATATTATGAAAAAACTGTTGCTGGAGCTATTGCTTATTCAACTCATCACAAAAATTTTGGGTTCTTAGCTAATGCTTCATTTAATAGTGAGAAAAAATTTGGAGCTGGACTTGGAATGTCTTATACATTTGGTGTTGAAGAAGAAAATAAAGATGTAATAAATGTTGTAGCACCTGCACTTGCTGGTGATAATGATGAAAGAATCAAAGAACTTGAAAATCAGAATAAAGAACTTGCAGATAAATTAAATGATTTAATGGCATATGTTAAAAATATAAAAGTAAGTAAAGGAGATACATATGTTAATGATTTTGAGTCTTATATTATTTCTGGTTTTGATTCTGATAAATATTTCTTAAAATCTCATATGAAACAACAACTTGATGAAATTGCTAAAAAATCTGTCGGTAGAGAAATTATTGTTGTTGGATTTACTGATACGGATGGGTCTGATAAATATAATTTAACCCTAGGATTAAATAGAGCTAATACGGTTAAAGAGTATTTAGAAGCTAAAGGTGTTCAAGTTAAACAAACTAGAACTGCTGGATTTAACGAAAATATTAGATTTAATAATTCTTCTAGCAATAAAGCATTAAATAGAAGGGTTGAAATATTTATTAAATAAGAGGTTGGGCTTTTGCCCTTCCTCACTCTATACTCAATATAGAGTGAATGCACAATGAAAATATGATATTTATATAAATCTAGTCTTGATTATTTGATAAATAAACAGTATAATATTACTGAGAAATGAGCTCAAAGGATGCAAGTATCCTTGTCTCGCTTAAGAGGTCAGAAATATTAAGGGCAGCGAAAACTTGTTACTGTTTAGATTTATCGGTAGACCTTAGCATAGGTGACATTAAATGTATGTTAAAAATCATTTATAAAGACTAGATTATTCTAGTCTTTTTTTGTTTTAGAAAGGTAATTTATGGAAGAAAAAACATATATAGCACAAGAAATAATCAAATGGTATGAAAAATTTGATAATAATATCAAAAGAAAGCGAGGAACATATGAAATCTGAAATTATAAATAAATTTTTAGGAACTATTAATGGTGTTGAAATAACAAATGAAATTATTTATTACTCAACTGAATTTTTATTAGAACAAATTGAAAATAAATTTGGTGAAATATACAATAAAGAATTTGTTGAAGATTTATCAAATACAATTGAAACTATGTATTTGAAATATGATGAATTTAGTTTTTCTGATTTAGAAAATGAATTTTATTATTGCATTAAAAGAGCTGATAATTTTAATGATATTCAATTTGAATATTTTGGATTAGATTGGAAAATTACAGATTTAAATGAAAGTATTTCAGAAGGTAAATATACTGAAAATACTAAAGTAAATTGGAACAAAAAAGATAATATTGATAATGAAATGGAGAGATAATTTATGGAAAATAAAACAGCAAGAGATGTAGTTATAGAAAGTAGAAATAACGCAATATTAAATATAGCATATAACATAAATAAAATGGGATTTTTACCTAAAGTTGAAGATGATTTCAATTTTAGATCTGATAATAAATTAAGATTAATAGGACATATATTAAGAAATGGATTTAAAAAAGGATATTATGTTGATGAGAATTTTATTGAAGAAAATCAATTTACTATAAAAGAAGAACAATTTCCAATTATATTTGAATACTTAAAAGAAATTGATGAAGAAACAGGACAAAAATCATATAGATATTTTAAAAAATATAATGTAGAACAAATTAATGAAACTGAAAAAGCTATTGAAATATTAGAATCAAAAGAAAAATTAGAAAGAAAAAAATATAATTTAAGAAAAGAAAAAATAGAAGAATTTTTCAAAGAAAATAACTTTGATCTTCTTAATAGAATTTTATTTATAGGTATAGTAAGAATACTAACAGGAAAAGATATAAATTTTGGTGAAAAATATGAAAAAGAATATAAAGATGAATTAATTAAAATTGCTAAAGAAAATCCTGAATATATAAGAAATGCATTTATAGAAACAGATAGATTTGTAAGCAAATATTTTAAAGAAAATGAATTAGAGGTGAAATAATATGAAAAAATCAATACTTAGTGCTTTTTTAGGTTTAGTTTTATTATCTTGTACTGCAACTAAAGGGATGTTAAATGAAGAAAAAACACTATTAAATACATATCCTATTAGAAAAGCAAATGAAATAGATAGATTATATGTTAAAGATAAATTAGATTTAAGAAATAAAGAAATTAACTTATATCATATTAAAGATTTAAAAGTTGAGGGGATACCTAAGGTAAATTTAGATATAAATTATGAAAAAGGATTAATTGATTCATTCTTGATATATAAAGTAGAAGGTGACAAAATAATTTTATCTTTAAACAACTTAGGTGAGAATAAAACAATAAGAAAAGAAATGATATTTGCAAGAGTTCCTAAAGACTCAAAATTAAAATTCAAATTAGAGAATGAATATCAAGTAATTGATAACACTATTTTTGAAATAAAAGCTGTAGAAACAGATGAATATAGATGGTTTAAACTAGTTCCATTTTTCTTAGATGAAGATACTTTTGAAATTAAAGCAAAAGAAAACATTGAAAAGGAAACAAATATTGCTTTTTATGAAGATAATTTAATTTTAGAATTTAACAATATTAAAACTTTAAATAATGTCACATATAAAAATACTGAAGCAAAACTTGGAAAAGGAAAATCAATTAAAGGGTATGGACAACCTGGTTCTGAAATAATGTTAGATTTTGATGATTTTAGAATAAATACTTTAGTAAATTCAGATGGAAAATGGTCAACAATTATTCCTAATTCATATTCTGGAAATCTAAAAATTTATCAAAAAACTATAGTTAAAGGTAAAACTATATATACTGAAGCTAACATGAATATTGATAGAAGAAATGGAGAATAATATGAAAAAATTACCCGTATATAAAGGAATTATGGAAAATAAAACAGCATTTGGTATTCCAGTAGGTGCTTATACATATATTTTGGGATTTGGATTACTTTTATATATGTTGTTAAGAACTTTTTTAATAATAATTCCAGTTATAATATTATTCATAATTTTAAAGATTGTATCAAGAAAAGATTCAAAATTTTTATCTGTTTTCTTTATTAATCTATTCCATAGTAAATATTATGGATTTTAGGAAAGGAGTTGAATATGCTTAATCAAATACTAAATAACTATAAAAAATCATATAAGTTTTTTATTCCTTTTGAATCTTTAGTTGAAGATGGAATAATTTTAAACAAAAACAGTGGTTTTCAATCAACATTTAAAATTAGATTTTATGATCTAGATTATTTAAGTGCTGATGATGTAAATACAATAAATGATAGATTAAATAATGCATATAAAAGGTTACCAGATGGTTTTTCTATACATTTTGAAGTACAAAGAAATAAAAGCGATAAATATCCTACAAAAAATTTAAAAGGAAAACCATACCCAACTAGAATAATAGATAAAATAAGAGAAAATTCAGTTACTAAAGAAACTTTTTATCAAACTGAATATTATATCACTCTTACATACATAATGAATAATGATAGTACAGAAAAAATTACAGTATTATTAAATAAATTTACTAATTTGTTTAGTAAAAACAGAATACAAGAAGAAACTAAAGAAGAGTTAATGAAAATATATAAGAATGAACTTAAAGAATTTAAAGATCAAGTAACGATGTTTATAGAACAATTAAAAACAGCTGCAATTAGTGCAGATATTTTAAAAGGAGAAGAATTACTAGGTTATTTATATACAGCAATTAATATGGATAAAAGAGAAAAAATAAAAGTTCCAAAAGATAATTCAGTCTTGCTTGATGAATATTTAACAGTGTCTACATTATCTAATGGAGAATATACTAAAATTAATGATGAATATGTAAAAGTAGTTACTATAAATATATTTCCAGATCAAGTTACTCAAAGGATATTTAATCAATTAGAAAGTTTAAATTTTGAATATAGATATGTAACTAGATATATAATGCTTAGTCGTGAAGAAGCAATTAATATATTAAAAAGCTTTAAAGTATACTTTTCAGCGAAAGTTAAAACTTTGGCACAATGGATAATAGAAATAAAAAATGGACAAGAGGTTCAAAATATTGATTATACAGCATTAGATAAAGTTGATGAAGCTGATTATGCACTAAATGAAGCTAAAACAGGATCATTAGCATATGGTTATTATACTTTTTCATTTATAATAAAAGATAAGGATATAGAAAATCTGGATAAAAAAATAAATGAAGTTAGAAGAATACTTAACTTTTATGATTTCATAGCTGGTGAAGATAGATATAATACATTAGATTCAATATTTGGATCAATACCAGGAAATATTGTTAATAATATAAGAAGATCACCTATGAATACATATTTATTATCTGCATTACTTCCAATGTCTTCTCTTTATACTGGAAATAAAATAAATAATCATTTAAAAGATGTTGCTTTATTTACAACTAAAACTGAAAAAGAGTTATTCTATATGAATTTACATAATAAAGATATTGGTCATAGTTTAATTATAGGTCCTACTGGAGCTGGAAAATCATTTTTATTAAGTATGATAGCAACTAATTTCTTAAAATATGAAGGAAAAATAATTAAAGATGGGAGAGAAATTATAAAACCAGCACAAGTATTCTTTTTTGATAAAGATGCTTCAAGTAGAGTACTTACATATACCTCTGGTGGAAAATTCTATGATTTAGGAAAAAGAGAAATTGCATTCCAGCCATTAAAAAATATACATATAAGTAATGAAAAAGAATGGGCTTTAGGATGGATAATTTCAATACTTGAGCAAGAAGGAATCCCTTACGATGCTACTACGAGAAATATAGTAGAACAATCATTAGAATCACTAGCAACTGCTAGAGAAGAAAGTAGAACTCTATCAAATTTAAAGACATATATAGCTTCTCGTTCAAAAGTAATTGCACAAGCATTAGAATCATATTGTGGTGAAAATGTTTATGGTGAATATTTTGATAATAATGTAGATAATATAACTACTAATAATTTTATTACTTTTGAAATGGGAGATGTTATTTCTAAACCTAAAGTAATAGCACCGCTGCTTGATTATATTTTCCATAAAATAGAAACAGAAAAACTAGATGGGACACCTACTTTATTACTTTTAGATGAATGTTGGATATTCTTAAAAAATAAAAAAATGAGAGATAAAATAAATGAGTGGTTAAAAGTATTAAGAAAGAAAAATACATCTGTTGTTTTTGCAACACAATCATTAGCTGAAATTGCTGATTCACCTATATTTTCAGCTATAGTAGATGCTTGTAAAACTAGTATTTTCTTGCCAAATGAAAAAGCTATGAGTACATGGCTTGAATTATACAAAAAATTTAACTTAACAGAAAAAGAAATACAAGAAATAAATGATGCAATAATGAAACATGATTACTTTGTTAAAACTACTGAAGGATCAAGATTATTCCAGTTAAATCCATCTGATTTAGAAATAGCTTATTTAGGAGCATCTACAAGTAATGATCAAAATACTATAATCAATCTAAAAAATAGAATTGATGAGGAAGTATTAAGTGATAGCGATAAAGTACAACTATTAAATAAAGAGTGGATAAAACATAAACATAATCTTGGAGAAATAAGTATTGGGACAATTAATCAAATAAGAGATATATTAAATGAAAAGGAGATAAAGTAATATGAAAATGAAAATTTTAGGTTTAATGGCTTTACTTGTGATGTGTAGCACTATTTCTAGTGCTGATTTAACAGAAAGATTTAAAATTATTTCAGAATCTATTGAAGTTTCTGAAAATAAATCAAATGATGAAAATAAAAATTCAAATTATGAAGCATTAAAAATTTTAGATCCAAAAGCGTATGAACGTTTAAAAAAAGAAGAAAATATTAGAAAGAATAGTAATGCTACTAGTTTTAGCAATTTCATAAATAGTAACAGTGATACATTTGATATAAATAAAATGATGGATGATATGGATAATTATTATGAAGCATTTAATAATATTACTGACCAAGCTTTTGGTGCTGTTTCTGCTGTAGGAGATGCTTTATCTGCAGCTTTATCTGTTGGTGGTATGTTCCCGACACTTGGGGGAATTTCTACAGCAGGAAATACTATTCAAGCAATGTTACAAAAGGCATTAATGATGAAAAATAGGGTAGATCAATTGAAACAATATAAAAGATACATAGATCAAATTAAAAATTTAGGTAAAACTGATGTAAAGAAAATAGGAGATATTTTAAATGTTTTAGGTTCAGTTGAAGGATTAGTTAGAGATGGTAATGGTTTAGTTGATATGACTAAAAGCATTGCAGAAGATATTAATAATGCAGATTTATCAACTGCTGAAGGGTGGGAACTGTTATTAACTGGAAATAAAAAAGTATTAAATGAAAATGATAAAGCATATAAAAAGGTTACTAAAGATGTTGAAGTAAGTTTAGATGCTATTAAAAAGGCTAGAGAAAATCTTAAAAGAATAAAACCAAAAAATGAAGTACAAAATCTACAAGTAATTTCATCACAAATGGATATATTAATTACATCTTTAGAAAAATTAATAGATAGTCAATCAGCACATGCTGCTGCTACTATTCAGGAACAAAATAAGGAAATGGAAAAAGACATAGCAGCTAAGGAAACAAAAAAAGGTGAAGCTGAAAAGCTACAAAAAGATATTGAGAAAGCAAATCAAAATGTAAAACAAATAAAATTAGGAAATAAATTTGTTGGATCTGTTAATGGGAATAGATAGGTGATAAATTATGATTAATAATTTTGTACAAATATTTGCTGATATGTTATCAAACGGAGTATTAAAAACTGTGAATATAGTATTAGGTATTATGAGTATAATTGCAGCTATAGACTTTGTTTTATCATTTATTTTTGAATATGCTGCTGATTTTATGTCTTTTGTTAAGGTATTTCTTACTAAAATATTCAAATATGCAATATTTTTTGTTATAGCTAAGCTATATGTACCAATTACAGATGAATTTGTAAATATAATATTTAGAGTAGGTTACTTGTTTTTCCCAGAGGGTAAAACACCTTCTGGGAAGATAGGGCTTCCAAATTTTGATGAAATTTATGAATTTTTATTTAGTGGAATCACTAGAATTAGAGGAGATTGGGCTAAACTTAGTTGGTATCAAATGGGAGCACAACTTGTATATGTAATTATAGTAATAGTCGCATTTATAGCAATCTTTTTAATAATAAAAGAAATAATAGTTAATTTCGTTGAAATTAAGATTACTATAGCACTTGGAGTTTTACTATTACCATTTAATGTATTTGAATATACTAGAAGTATGGGAGCTAAACTATGGAATGCATTATTAAATTCTGCAGGTAAACTATTAGTTGCAATTTCACTTACTGGAGTTACATTACAAATACTACAAAATAACATTTTTGAATCTAATGGTGAAGTTGAAATAGGTAATGCACTAGCATGGACTTTTCTACTAGGATTATGTGCATATCTAGTAACTAATTCAAGAGAATTAGGTGGTATGTTAATTAATGGTACGGGTAGTGGTAATGCTAATAACATTATAGGTCAAGCTATGGGACTTGCTGTTGGTGGAGCACTTGGAGCTGTTGGTGGGGCTGTTGTTGGGGGTTCTGCTATGAGAGGAGCACTTGCTAAAGGAACTTTAGCTGCTAAAGGTGGTAAGAATTTTAGAGGTATAATGAAAGCTGCAAGAGAAGGAATGAAAGAAGGAGCTGCTATTGCTAAAAGTAGTAGAATTGCTAAGGTTGGTTCTAAACTTGCACGTGGAGCACAAAATACAGTTGGATATGCTACAGGTAATAGAAGTGTCATGAATGCTATGAGTGATATTTGGGGAGCTACTGCAGGTACGATATCAGATCAAATTATGCATGATGGAGAAAAATTAGCACAAAATAAAGAAAATATGTTATTTGATGATCCAGGAGAAGCGAAAGATTATGTAAACTCTTATCAAAGAGTTAAAGATGCTATAAAAGAAGCTAGAAACTCATTTAATAAACCAAATGAAGTTGGAGAAATGCCTCGTGGTAATTTACAAAAATATAGAGAAGCATTTAAAGAATTTAGAAAACAAATGAACGATCCTAAAGCTAAGGATAGAGCTTTTGAAAAAGCATCAAGAATTGCTAAAGAAAAAAGAGAAATACATAATACTAGAAAAGAATATATGGATGAAAGAAGATATAACCCTAATACATTTAGTAAAGATGGTAGAAGAGTTAAAAAAGATATTTGGAATGAAGAAATTGGTAAAGATATTTTAGAAAAGAGAAGAAGTGAAAGTAATAGTAAATATAATAATAAAGAACAAAATGAAATTAATGATGAAAAATATTAATAAACTCTTGTAAAATCTCTGTTTTTATGGTATAATAAAGTATAAATAAAACATGTTTTAGAGGTGATTTTTATGGATTATTTAGAAATGTGTAGAATTGCAGATAATGCTGTTCGTAATGCAGGTTCTAATTCATATCAACCTGATTTAAATAATTTTGTTTCAGATAAAAGGTTTAAGTCTTTTGTTAATGGAACTAAAGAACAAGTGTATTCTCTTCATGATGAAGATAAAAGATTACAAGGTGAACTTGATGAAGTTAAACAAATGATGCAATCTATAATTAATGAAAACAAAGAACTTAAATTAGAAATTGAAAAGTTGAAACAAGAAAAGCAACACAAAGATTATTATAGTTTAGATCTATAATATTCACTATATATTTATATAGAGTGATTGTATTAATAGTAAATAATATATTTATGGGGATTTAAAAATAAAGATACATATATATTCTAGCATGGATATAATTTAAAATGCTTCTTTATAAACTTTAAATATATTAACAGACTAAAAGTAAAATTTTAGTTATAAAAAATTTATATAATGTTTTATGGGATACTGATTTAATTAGCATATTAGATCATAAGGTACTCATGCCAGTCAGCGAGCTGGTGTGGGTACCTTTTTCTTTTTTTACAGGAAAAATTTTATAGAAAGAGGTATTAATATGGAAAAAAAATTTGAGTTGTATGGTTATAAATCAAAAGTTGAATCTGAAAATGCTGTTACAGGTATGAAAAGGATTAAAACTGAAATTGGATTACTTGAAGAAATTAAATCATTTTCAAATGATTTATTAGAAAAACCTATTGAAATTAGGAGATTAAATGAAAATGTACGTTTTTTTAGATGGAGTTGTGGTGTTGGTTATGATGTTATTGATACAGATTTGTTAGGTGGATATAGTGATGGATCTATGAAACGTGTTTTTGAAAGTTATAGAGATTATAAAAAAACTCATAGTGAAGTAGATTTAAATAGATTAGAAAATTATATTGATGATTTTAATGAATATCATCCTAATGATAAGATTTCTAAAGAATATATAGAAAGAGAGAATAAAATTATAAATGATTATAAAAAATGGGATAAAAAAGAAAATAAAGATATGGATATGGAGAGATAATTTATGGATAATAAAGAAAAACTAATTGAAATGCTTGAAAATAATTTATATAGAATGAATAATGATAGTTTTGATAAAAAAGATTTATTAAGTTCATTAATATCTTTTATTGATGATGAACTAAAAAATAGTATTGATGAAAGAGCTATTGCAGAATTAGATGAATATTTAGAATATATAGAACAAGATATAATTGATGGAGATATAGAAAGTTCATATGAATTAGCTGAAAGAGTATTTGAAAACGCGAGAATGGATGGTAGTTTGACACTTAGTACATATTGGGCTGAAAGAGAACTATATTCAAAATATTCTTTAGAAGAAATTACTGAATTATCGAATGAATATAATATTACAAGTGCAGAAACATTACATGTATTATCAACTGAAAATGCCTTGAAAGATTTAATACAAGAAAAGATTGATAATTCAACTTTTTCTAAATTAGATGATAATGAAATATTATTACATTCAGTATATGAATTACTTATAGAAAATGGTTATGAATTAAGTGAATTTTCACAACAAAAATTAAATGAATTAAAAGATAAAGAATTTCCCAGATGGAACAAAAAAGATAATATAGAAAATGATTTAGAAAGATAAATTTTAAAATAAAAAAGAAGCCCTCTGTCTTGACACGGTCCAATTCCGTAAAGGAAGCAGCTTCTTTAGATATATTATACTTTAAAATTAAAATTAATTCAAGAAAAAAAGAAAGCCTCTGACTTGACACGCTCCAATTGCGTAAAGTGAAGTACTTTCTTTAATATATTATAACTTAAAAAATAAAAAAAATCAAGAGGAGAATAAAAATGAATATTTTTTTAGAAAAATATAAGGATGAAAATGGAATTTTAATTCCCTTCTATAAACAATTGTTGGAATTTGAATATGGACTTAAAGACTTTTATTTTCCATTTTTAGTAAATGAAAATAGTAATAAATTAGAGTATGCAAATATTGATAATAATCCATTGATAATTAATGTATCGACAATACAAAAATTAAAACAAAAACATAAATTAGATTTAAATTTTATGATTAATATAGATAAGATTGTTGAAAACTCAATCTTTGCGATTGATTCATTAAATAGAGAAGACTCAAAAGTATTTATTCCTGGTATAAAAAATAAAAATGATAATAGTATTATTTTTACGGTTGCTAATAATAAATTGTATAAACATAATACAGTAAATGAAATCACAAGTATGTATGATAAAAAGAATTTAACAAATTTAATACGTAGAACAATGGATGAAGGAAAGAAAATATATATTAATCCAGAAAAAGAACACGATTTTATTAATGGTATTGATTTAGATATTGATGATTTAAAAACTAAATTTATTATTTCTAAAATACATAATAATGAAATTGAAAATATAAAATCATTTGATTTTAATAATTTTGATAAGTATAAATACTTAAAAAATAAGATTGAATATAATTTGTTAAATAAAAAAAGTAATACAATTAATGGAATAGATTTTAAAGATGAATTTGTTAAAAAAGATTTTGAAACTTTTTTCAAAAAAATAGCATTAACAGATATTGAACAAAAATGGGATTTGAATTATTTAAATAAAGAAAATGAAGTTAATTTTTACAATGTAGATATAGATAATGAAAATTTCAAAATGTCTTTTGATCCTGAAAAATGGACCAAAAAAATATACATAAATAATGAGTTGGTTTATGAAAAAGAAATTTATGAAATGACAATAAATAATGAAATAGTAAATCCAAATCTAATATTATCTTTTATGGATAGAGAAAAAATACAAAAATTTACTATAGATAAACTAGATGAAATATTTAATGAAAAAAAATCTATTTTAGTTGAAGAACCTAAATATAATTGGAAGAAAAAAGATAATATAGATAAAGAGTTTGAGAGATAAAAGGAGTATTAGTTATGAATAATTTTATTTATAAACCAAATAATAAAGAGGAATTAATTGAATTAATTAATAATGAGAATATTTTTTTAGGTGATATTGATACAAGTGAAATATACGACATGTCTAATTTATTTTATGAATCAAAAAGAGAAAATTTTAAAGGTATTGAAAAGTGGGATGTTTCTAATGTTCAAGATATGGAAGGTATGTTTAAAAATTCTAATTTTAATGGGGATATCTCAGGTTGGGATACTTCTAATGTTCAATATATGAGTGAAATGTTTTCATATTCTGATTTTAATGGGGATATATCAAGTTGGGATGTCTCTAATGTTGAAGATATGGAAGGTATGTTTAAAAATTCTAAATTTAATGGGGATATTTCTAAATGGGATGTGTCGAATGTTTATGATTTTTGTAGTATGTTTTATGGTTCAGATTTTAATCAAAATATAAATGAATGGGAAATTAATCCTAATGCTGAATTTGCTTATATATTTGAAGAATCGAAATTTAATCAACCTCTTGATAAATGGATTGAAAAAACTGGTTATTTTAAATTTTATAGTAATGAATTAATAAATAATTTTGATTTAAAAGAATATGTAATGAAAAATATACCTGATTCTTTTTCACCTGAGGGATATTACAAAACTGAAATTTATGATGTTGATGAAAAAATTTTAAAAAATTTTATACGTGATGACTATAATCTTTTATATTTAGCTGAAGATAATATTTTTAATAAAGATGAATTTGAAAACACTGTTTTAAAAGATGTATATGAGCATTTATTTACTAATGAATATAATGTTTATGGACTTGAAGAAATGCTAGAAAAATTTAAAAATGCTGTTGGAGTTGATACTTATAATTTATCATTAATTAGAGCTGGTGTAGTTGATAGCAAAGATAATCACGATAAGAGTATTGTAGTAAATGATATATCTAAAATAATGGATAAAGGATTCTCTGTTGGTGTTGATTTAGAAAGAGCAAAAGAAGATTTTAGAGAATGTTTTGATACTTTTTACCAAATTAATAAAATTAAAACCAATGGATGGAATAAAAAACAAGATCAAAGTAAAGATTTTGAAAGATAAACTTCACTCTATATTCAATATAGAGTGAAAATATAAATAAAACAAAGAGAGGTGAGAAAATGAAAAAATATATTTTAATTTTAATGATTTTTATGATAGGAATTATTGGCTTTTCAGCACCTACAAGAGAAGAAATTGTAAGAGCAGCACAAATAGAAGCAAGTAAGGGATATAAGTATGGTTATGGTTCAAAAGGAGAAAATGGGCTTATAGATTGTTCAGGATTTATTAGTAATACATTTAAAAGAGTAGGAATAGATAGTATGGTAGATTCTAAAGGATATGCAAATTCTGGAAGGGCAAAGGATGTAGGTTCAGTAAGACCAGGAGATTTAATATATATGCCACCAAAAACACCAAATGGACCGTCACATATAATGATGGTCGTATCAAATAACCCATTAAAGGTTGCAGATTCAGCTGGGGGTATTGGTTCATCGGTGAGAAATGTTAACTTAGAAAAATTAAAAGAAATAGGAGCAATTGGAATTGATTATGATTCAATCATAAGTGGTGTTAAAGGAAATAAATTAACATATAACAACAATAACGTAGACTGGAGTACAGGATCTACAGATGGTTCTTCAGGTAATTATGGTAGTTCATCATTAATAAATTATGCACCATCTGTTGAATATGATTGGGATGGATTTGCTACAACTTTATCATTATTAATGGAAAATGGATTAAAAAAATTAGAAAAAGTTGGAATTACAATTTTATCTTTATTATTTGCTATTCAACTTGTAGTTGATTTATACACTGTATATGCAACATTTAATTTAATAGAATTTAGTAAAAAATTCTTTAAAAGATTACTTACATTTTCATTGTACTTATTTGCTATCAAAAAAATAATAGATGGTACAGTATTTAAAGTAGTAGAAGAGATGTCATATAACTTATTACAAAAAATAACTGATAGTGGTGGAGTAGAAAAAATATCTAATATATGGCAAATAAAAGAAAAAATAACATTAAATGTATGGACTGCAATATCTGAAATGTGGGGATATGGTTCATTTTTACCGAATGAATTTGCACAAGATTTAGTAGTTACAATAATTTTAATAGCAATAATATTTTTCTTAAATTTAGCATTCTTTATGATGATGTTAAATCTATTTAAAGCATTGATTAGTTTTAAGATAGTACTTGGATTATCAACAATTTTATTACCATTTGGTATTACAGATACAACAAAAGAATACTACAACATAGGTAAAGTATTATCAATGGCATTAAATTTTGCTGTTAAACTTATTTCTATTAACTTTATAGCATTAATTATAACAAAAACATTAACTAGTAATGATTCAATACTAAATTTTGCTGTAAGTGATATGCCAAGCATATTTTCATCAGGATTTGTAGCATATTTAGTATTAATTGGTGTAATGTATCATTTAATTACTAGAGTAGAAATTAATTTTTAGGTGAAATAACATGAAATACATAAAAAGAATTTGTTTAACTGTATTTATATTAATAATTCTTATATTTTCAAATATAAAGATAAATATAAGCGAATCATCACCTATAGGAATATATTTAATAAATAGATTTTCGAAGACATATAAAAAAGGTGATTATATTATATACAAAATTAATGATAAATACAGGCAATATATAAAAACCAATCAATCAAAACTAGATACAGTAAAACAAATAAAAGGTATTAAAGGTGATGAAATAGAATATATAGATAATTATTTATATATAAATAAAGAAAAAATTGCTGAAATTATTTATGATATAGAAATAAATGCAAAACAAAAATATACAATTCCAGAAAATGAAGTATTAACTATAGGAGAAGTTGATGAATCTATTGATGGAAGATATTACGGAACAATTAAAGAAAAGGATATTAAATACAAAGTGTATTTAATTTATAGGTTTAAAAGATGAAGAAATTAGAAAATATGATAGTGCAACTTATAAAAGAACAAAGAAAAGAAAAAAATATAAAAAATAATAAAGAAAAGTTATCAAGAAAAGAAAGAGCACATAAACTAATTCAATTAGGGACTTTATTTATGATACTTGAAGTAGATGAAGAAGATCATGATTTATTAATAGGATTACTTATGAATTACTATAATTTATCTGATGAGGAAAAAGAAAAATTAAGACAAAAAGGTGAAGCTTTTAGGATTGAAAGAGCAAAAATGTTAGAAGAGGAGAAAGAAAAAAATGGATAGTAGAAATAGAAATTTAATGGATGCGAACTTATTTGAAAGGGCTGATGCTTTAGCATCAATAAAAAACAAAAGATTATATGATATACAGACTGAAGACTTTATAAAAATACTTTATTCTTTTTTAGAAAGATTAGAGGCATTAAGAGATAAATTAAAACCAATATCAGTTGAACAAAAAGAAATGAAAAATTCAATTGAAGAAATTATTGAAAGTCTTGAAAAAACAATTGAAATACAAAAAGAAAGAACTGAAAAAGAGATTAACAATGAATTATTAAGAGATACAGACTTGGATGGATTAAGTGATAGAGAAGAATTAAGAAATGGATTAGATCCATTTGATAGAGATACTGATAGAGATGGTATATATGATAGAGATGATATTAATCCAAAAGAAGCTGATAATAGAATAAAACAAAGAACTAAAGATTCAATTTTTTAGGTGATTTTATGGATAATTTAGATACATTAAAACAAAAAGTTATAGAATGGTTAGAACAAGAATATGAGGAAAGCTATACACTAGAATATATAAATGAAGAAATTGATAAAAATAATGGATTAATTGGTATAGCTTATACCATAGATAGTTTTGATTTAGATGAAGAATTTGAGATAGAAGTAAAATTAGATATTAATAATTTATCATTAATTACATACATTGATGGAGAAGTACTTGAAACAATAGAATATGAAAATATTCAAAATTTAATAGATGAATTAAAATATTCTACTTTTGAAGATATTGTTAGAATTGATCCCGAGTCATATTTTAATTTAAGAATGGGAATTAATAATAATCATAATGATTTAATTTTTTTAGATGAAAATGGACAAATTAAAAATCAAAACTTTGATGAAAAAAATAAAGTTACAATTCAAAATTTAATTGATGAATATGTAAATAATGATTGGAATAATAAAGAAAATAAAAATAAAGAAATTGAAAGGGAAAGATAATTTATGGCTAAAAAAGCAATAAAAGTAGGAAAAATTTTTGTAATAACTGATGAAATACCAAATATAGAATTAGATAATACAGGTATGGAAGTAGAAGTTGATGGAAACAAATATGAAATATTTAAAGGATATTCATATAATGATAGTAAAAAAATTGATAATTATATTGATCAAAACAATTTAAAGGAATATAGAATTGATGATTATAAGGTAATTGATAAAGATTTGGGTAAAAAAATAATGTCATTCTTAAGGGAAAATCATCATATAGATAAAGATGGAGCTATTAATTATTTTTGGGATTATAATGATATTATAACTGCTGAATATGCTTTAAATGTAATTAAAGAAAGAAGGATTAATAATTACGAACAATTTAATATAGAATTAGAAGAATATTTAGAAGAAACAAACGTTGATATGAGTTGGGAATATAGAAATCAAGTAATTAATGAAATTTTAGATAATTTTGATGAAGATGAATTATGTGAATACTTTGAAATTAATGATTATGATTTAAGAGATACTATTGAGGATTTTATGTTAGATAACGGAATATTTTTTTCATGGAATCTAAAAGAGGCTAGATTTGAAGATATTCCATTTCAAATTGTTCTAAGTGAAGAAAACTATTTAGAGGATGATTGGTGGCAACTTACACCTTTTCAAACTGGATATGATGAATATACTAAAGGAGATTTTAATCCTGATAACATTGAAATTAATCAAGATTTAATAGATTTTGTAAAAAATCAAGAATCTGATTTACATGTAAATAAACATAACACTCTAGGCTTTTTACTTCAATCACAAGGATATGATTTAAAAGATTTGTATGATGAAAATAAAATAAATAATTCAAAATTTTTAAAAACAGTTAAAGAAGAACTTTGTAATTATTACTCTGAACTCTCAGGATGTTCTATTACATTTGCAGGAAAAACAGATATTCAAAATTATTTTGAAATAATAGATAATCGTTCATTAAATATAGTTATTTCAAAAGAAGCATCTGTTGGTTTTGTAAATTTTGTACATGGATCAGGATGCTCTATGAACATAGAACTTGAAAAAGATGCTGTTATACCAAAGGAAAACATTTTAAATATTAATTATAATTATGATTATAATGTAGATTCTATTTTTGGTTATGATTTACCTGAAGTAAATATTGGAGCAAGTAATGAAATAGTGAATTATAAGGAAACTAATTTTGAAAATCTAATATATGAAATTCAGGAAATTGATAAAAATAAAAAATGGGATAAAAAAGATAATATAGAAAATGAAATTGAAAGATAATTCACTCTATATTCAATATAGAGTGAATAGTACTATGAAAATTGAATAATATATTATAAATTTAGTCTTGATTATTTGATAAATTAACGGTATAATATTATTGAGAAATGAGCTCAAAGGATGCGAGAAATCCTTGTCCCAGCTAAGGGGTCTGAAATATTAGAATCAGCGAAGCTCGTTACCGTTTATATTTGTCGGTAGACCTTAGCATAGGTGAGGTTGTATAACTAAAAATATGTTAAAAATCATTTATAAAGACTAGATTATTCTAGTCTTTTTTGTTTTAGAAAGGATTTTTATGAATAATGAGACATATAAGGTTCAAGAAATTTTAAATAATATGAAAAAATATAAAAATATTAATATATTAATAAAAGGGGAAACTAAAAAATTTGATATTATATTTGATCAAAAAAATGTTCCTCATTTATTAGGACTTCAGTATATTAATGAAAATAAAAAAGATAAAACTGGCAATGAATTATTAAATCATGTAAAATCTAAAGGTTTTTCAGATCAAGAAATTTTACAAAAAGTAGAAAAATATTATGGTGTTTTACAAATGATAAGAGTTGAAAATAGGATAAACTCTTTTGAAGATTTTATAAATAATTTAGAAAAAGGAATTATAGTTGAAAAAACTTTAGAAAAAGGTGAAATGAATGTTAATTATTTAATTGTTCAATCAAAAAATAATAAATTTTATCATTTAGGTATTCTTTCATGTAATATTGGTGAAATGTTTGAAAATTTTGATGAAATTGATGAAAAAATACAAAACGATATTATTAAAACATATTTTACACAAAAAAATATAAAATATTTTGAAAATACTAAAATAATGGAATATATTGAAAATATTTCAATATATAATGATTCATTAGAAGATTATATTCCATTTTCATTTGATGATAACAAAAATAATGCTCTTATTGAAGAATATAAGAAAAATAAAGATTTTAATTACAAAGAGTTTTTAAAAAATTTTGAAAATAATGTTGTAAAAGAACAACAAATAAATTGGGGTAAAAAAGAAAATATTGAGAATGAAATTGAAAGGTAATTCACTCTATATTCAATATAGAGTGAATGTACTATGAAAATATATAAGATTATAACTAAAATAATCTAAAAATTCAAGGAGTAATTATGAAAAAAATTTTATTTTATATAATAATTAGTAATTTATCTTTTTCTTCAGGTTTAAGTTTTGTTAATAGAAATAATAATTTTAAACCACAAAATAACAAAACCATTAAAGAAAAAGTCATTGATGAATTAAATATAAAAAACGATAAAGTATTTAAAGAAAATAAAAAGAATCAAAAAAAAATACTTATACTCAAAAAAGCTAAAGAATTAATGGGGAAAAAATATGTGTGGGGGGCAAAAGTTGGAGATTATAATAATTTTGATTGTTCTTCTTTTGTAAAAACTTTATATAAAGAAGCTGGTATTAATTTACCAAGAGTTAGTAAGGACCAATCAAAAATTGGTAAAAAGATACCTATAACCGAATTAGAAATTGGAGATTTAATTTTTTTTCACACACTAGGTAATTATGTTAGTCATGTAGGTATATATATAGGTAATAGTGAATTCATTCACGCTTCTAGTAAAGCTAAAAAAACAATAGTTAGCAAATTTGAAGGATATTATAAAGAGAAAGCAGTATTTGGAACAAGGTTAGGTATTTAAATGGAAATTAATACAAATAGAAATAATATAGAGTTAAAAGATATATTAGAGTATATGGGAGAAGAGATTATACCACATGGAAGAACATCATTTAAGTTAAGAAAACATGATTCTTTAATAATAAAAGTTAGTAAATTTTATTGGAACTCTAAAAATATGGGTGGAAATTATTTTTTACTTTTAAAAGAACTTTATGGATTTGATAATAAAAAAATATGGGATACTAGTCAAGCATTTTTAGATGCTGTAGAATATGGAGATTATATTCCTAATATAAAAATACATAATAAAGAACAGAAAGAATACAAAATATATGAGAGAAAAAATAGTTTAAATGAAATAAAAGATTATTTGTGTGAAAAAAGATGCATTGATCCTAAAATTGTAGAATCTTTATATCATAACAAATTATTATATATGGATTACAAAAAAAACATTATTTTTGTAATCAATGATTTAAAAGGTAATAAGATAGGGGAAGAAATTATTGGTACAGGAGAAATTAAATATAGGAGAAATACAAGTAATTCAAAAGGGTTTAATTTAACTAGAAGAAATGAAATTGAAAATAAAAATATAAATAACTTATATATTTTTGAGGGTACTATTGATATGCTGTCGTATATACAACTATTTCAAAAAGAAATTAATGAAAAATGGAAGGAAGAAAATATTAGATTTTTAACATTATCTGGGCTAAGAGAGGATATTTTAAATAGTTATCTAGATAATATTAAAAATATATATGTATGTATTGACAATGATACTGCAGGGGAAAATTTTTATAATACACTAAAAGATAAATTACCTAATTTAAATCTTATTAGAGAAAAATCAAAAGAAAAAGATTGGAATGAAGATCTTGTAAAAAAAGAATTAGAAAAAAGAGGAGTAAATATTGGGAAAGATGAAATTTTTAAAAATACTGATGGTGAATTTAGAGTAATTTCAAATAGTGTATCTTCTTTATTAAAAAATGATAATGTTGATATTGTATTAGATGAATTAAATATAGAAGATAAATGGAATAATAAAAATAAACAAAACAATGAAATTGAAAGATAACTCACTCTATACTCAATATAGAGTGAAAGGAAAGTGAGAAATATATGGAAAGAAATATTATAAGTAAATTTGAAGCTGAGATTAATGGAGTTAAATTTAATGATGAAGAATTATATAACTCAGTTGAATTTATTCTAGAACAAATTGAAGATAAATTCGGTGAAGTATATAATAATGATTTTGTAGCTGCTTTAGAATCGACAATAAATAATATGTATTTAAAATATGAAAATTTTAGTTATGGAGAATTAGAAAATGAATTTTATTATTGTATTAGTGAAGCTAAAGAATTTAATAATCTAGAATTTAAATATTATGGAAGTGACTGGAAAATAGAAACTTTAAATGAAGGAATAATAGCAGGAGATTATTTTGAAAAAGATATTGAAAAAGTATTTAAGAAACAGGTTATTAATCCAATATGTCAAAAGTTAAATAAAAGTGTAAATCTATTTGAATATAAAGGTAAGAATTTAATAGAAAAATATACGGAATGGAATATAGATGAATATTTAAAAGATAATATTATTAGTAGAATAAAAGAAAATAAAGACTTATTAGAATTATATAATAATAAAAATATAGAAGAATTAATTGATAGAATTAATGATGAGTTTGTGTATGATAATTTAAATGAAATGGAATATGATTTAATAAAAGGAATGTTTTATGAAAAAATCAATAATTTAAATGAAAAAGTAAATGATAATATTTTTGATAAATATTTAGATGAAATTTACAAATATGTAGATGAAATTAAAGAGGCAGCAAATGTTAGTATATCATATAATAATAGAGATATGGAAGATTATTTTAATAAATATATCAAAAATAATGATTTAATTAATTTATATAATATTTCTTTTCAAGAAAATGAAATGGAAAATTCTATATTTTTAGAAACTGATGATGTAAAGATTGAATTATCAGGTATTTTTAATATAGATGAAGTAAAAAATAAAATTGAAAATATAAAATTTGATAAAGAGTTTCAGCAATATCCTGATTACGAACAGGTTGTTATTATAGCCAAAAATATAAGTAAAGATATTAATGTTGAAAAATGTATGTTTGAAGTAAGTGAAGATTATCTTTATGATTTAGGATTAGAATCTACATTTAAAGAAGCATTGAAAATAAAGAGTAAAAATTATGAAGTATTTTCTGAGAATCCAGAAGCTGAAAATTTAGTTTATAGTGAGAATGAATTAACATTAATTAGAGATGGAAATTCTATACAATATTTAAAAACGGGTGGCAAATGGGGAAAAAAGCAATCATTAAATGCTAATGATGAATTATTTGAAGATTTAAAAGAAATTGGAACAAATATATTGGAAGAATTGAATACAAAATGGAAAAAAGTAGATAATAAAAATATAGATTGGGAAAGATAATTTTCATTATATATTTAATATAGAGTGAAAGGAAAGTGAGAAATATATGGAAAGAAATATTATAAGTAATTTTGAAGCTGAGATTAATGGAGTTAAATTTAATGATGAAGAATTATATAACTCAGTTGAATTTATTCTAGAACAAATTGAAGATAAATTCGGTGAAGTATATAATAATGATTTTGTAGCTGCTTTAGAATCGACAATAAATAATATGTATTTAAAATATGAAAATTTTAGTTATGGAGAATTAGAAAATGAATTTTATTATTGTATTAGTGAAGCTAAAGAATTTAATAATCTAGAATTTAAATATTATGGAAGTGACTGGAAAATAGAAACTTTAAATGAAGGAATTAAATTTGGAGATTATAATAAGGAAAAAATAAAAAAATGGAATAATAAAAAAAATGAAAGATTAAATGAGATATTAAAAGAAGTAGCGAACTTATTTGAAAAAACTATTAAAGAAAATGGTATTAAAGATTATGATAAAAGCTTAAATATTTACATTAATGATATACCTGAAATAACCGCTAAATGGAACTTAGATGAAACTCTACCAGCTTTTATATTAAAAGATGAGGATCAATTATTTGAATCAGTTAAGATATACTTAAATAAAGATGGGAATGCTGTAATTTGGTGTAATGAATTAACTAAAGAAGGGAAAATTGAAACATGTATAAAAAAAGAATTTAATGCCAAATCAATAGAAACGTTATATGAGTTTTTTAAACAATTTGAAAATTCAAATTTAAGTTCAAGTGAATCTGTTAATAAAGTAATTGAAGAATATCAAAATATAAAAAAAGAAGAAAAATGGAACAAAAAAGTTGAAAAGAATTTTGAAATGGAAATATAAATTTCACTATATATTTAATATAGAGTGAATGAAAGGAAAGAATATGAAATTAATAATAGCTGAAAAAGGAAGTTTAGCAAGAAATATTGCTGCTGCAATAGGTATAATCAAAAAAAATGATGGATATATAGAATGTAAAAATGATTATGTATTAACTAATTGCATAGGGCATTTATTAGAACTAAAGCAACCACGTGATTTTTCCGAAAATAAAGATAAAAAATGGAGAGAATATGATTTACCTTTTATTCCAAATAAATTTATATATCAAGTTAAAAATGATGCTGGAATAAAAAAACAATTAAATATAATAAAAGAATTAATGAAAAAATCTAGTCAAATAATTAATTGTGGAGATGCTGATCGTGAAGGACAAATAATAGTTGATACATTATTACAATATAATGTAAATAAAGTTCCAGTAAAAAGATTGTGGCTTCCAGAACAAACTGAAGAAACTATTAGAAAAGAACTTAATAATTTAAAAGATAATTCAAAATACTATAATTTACAACAAGAAGGATATGCTAGAGCATATATGGATTATTTATTAGGTCATAATTTAACTATAGTCTTAACTAATTTATCAGGTAAAATGTTAAATGCTGGAAGAGTATTAGTACCAATAGTTAAATATATTTATGATAGAGATAAAGAAATAAAAAATTTTGTAATTGAAAAATATTTTAGTATTGAAAATGAAAATGTTGTTAAGTTAATTTCCAAAAATAAATTTAATACAAAAAACGAAGCTATAGAATATGCAAGTTTAATGAATCAAAATAAAGCAAAAGTAATTAATATTGAAAATAAAGAAGTAAAGAAACAACCAAAAAAATTATTTTCATTATCTGATTTACAAAGTGAATTAAGTAAAAAATATAAAATAAATTTTGCAACAAGTTTAAAAATCATTCAAGAATTATATGAAAAAGGATATTTAACTTATCCTAGAACAAATACTGAATATTTATCAGAAAATGAAAAAGATAAGGTAAAAGATATAATAAAAGTATTAAACAATGATGATTTAGAATTTAAAGATAGTAAGAAAATATTTGATGATACAAAAATTGAGTCGCATAGTGCAATTACTATTACAACTAAAATCCCTAAAGATTTAAAAGTTGATGAAGATAAAGTATATAAAACTGTATACAATAGATTTTTATCTAATTTTACTAAAGAAGAATGTATTATTTCAGAAACAACAATGACAATAAGGGTAAATGATGAAGAATTTAAATTAAAAGGATCAGTAATAAAACAATTAGGTTTTATGAAATATGAACCTAAAGAATTTAAAGATAAATTACCAAATTTAAGTTTAAATGAAGAATTTGAAGTTTATTTTAAAGAAGTAGAAAAAGAAACAACACCACCATCTAAAGTTAATGAAGGAGAATTATCTAAATTTTTAAAAAATCCTTTTAAAAAAGAGGAATATCAAAATGAAGAAGAAAAATATAAAGATATTTTTGATGGTGTTGAAATTGGTACTGAAGCAACAAGAACTGGAATAATAGATAAATGTGTTGAAATTGGTTATTTGACTTTAGATAAAGGTATTTTTGATATTACTGATTTAGGTATATTACTTATAGAAAAATTGATAGAACACAATATTAATTTGTTTAAAGAAAAATCAGTAGAATTTTCTAAATTACAGAAAAAAATATATAAAAATGAACTTAAATTAGATGAGTTACTATCTTTAATAAAAGATGAATTAATTGAAATAGTAAATAGAACTAAAAATATTACACCACCTAAATTTGAAAACAAAAAATTATTGCCTGGAGAAGTAATTGAAATTAAAGGTAAAAATGGAATAATGTTTAAAGGTATTTATGAAGGTGAGGAAAGATTTTTATTTGAAAAAATGAAATATTATGATAATGAATTAAAAATAACAAAATCTATAGCAGTAAAATTATTTAATGGTAGAGCTGTAAAGTTTAGATTAAAATATAAAGATAAAGAATACGATCAAGAATTAAAATTGAACTTAAAAGGGAAATATCTAAATTTAGTTAAATAAAAAAATATACATCTTGATAAATGTTCACTCTATATTTAATATAGAGTGAATAAACAATGAAATTTGAATAATAAATTATAAATTTATTTAAAAATAAAAATAACAAGTCTTATAAATAAAAATTGTATTTTTAAAATAAAAATGGTATAATAATATTGGTTAGAGATGTATGAGTCTCGCTTTTCTGTGCAAAAGTGCCAGGTGATGGGTCAGAAATTTCACAAATAATGCACAGGCAATTTTATGCTTTTATGGCTAAGAAGTTTAAAGGTACTTCAAAAAGTATATTTATAAAGACTAGTTTATTCTAGTCTTTTTTATTTTTTTTAGTACTGAAAGTAGGGTATGGGTTATGGAGAATTTATATATATATAATTTATTAAATAAATATATGGAAAATTTCAATAATAAAATTTATGTCAAATTTGATGATGATAGTATAATAGATTTTTATTTTGATAGAAAAAAATTATCACACATACTTGGGTTACACTATTGCAATAGTAATTCAAGGAATGCTGATATTATAGCTGAAAAAATTATTAATAATAAAATAAATGATGATGAAATTTTGGATTTAGTTAGAAATAATAATGTTAAGTTTATTAAAGCAGTTAAAAATAGAATTAAATATATAGAAAGTTTTTTAGATAATCTTGAGAGTGCGTTTTTAACTTTAGTTAATAAAGGAAGTGAAAGTGATATTAATTCTGTAAATTTCATTGTAGAAACAAATGAAAAGAAAATTTTAGAATTAGGACTTGCAATAGATAATTCAGATCAATATTATATTGAAACTTTTTTAGTAAGAAATAATGATAATAATATTGATTACTCAATAAATAAAAAAATAAAAGAAATTTTTATAATAAAAAACAATGAATTAATTCCATTTTCTTTTGATCAAAATAAAAATATTGTTCTTATTGAAGAATATAAGAATAATAAAGATTTTAATTACAAAGAGTTTTTAAAAGAATATGAATATAATTTAGTAAAAGAACCTAAAAATAATTGGAACAAAAAAAATAGAGATAATGAAATTGAAAGATAACTCACTCTATATTTAACATAGAGTGAATGAAAGGATAGTAAAATGAACATTTATGAATTATTTGATTGTGAAAATAAAGAAAAAAATACTCTTGAATAATACATCAATTTATGTTATAATTTTATTACAAAGATAGAGGTGATAATGATGAATAATGAAATAGAAAAAAGATTTTTTGAATTTTTTAAAGTAGATAACTACGAGGATTTAAGATTAATTTTAGCTGATAAAGAAAATGAAAAAAACAAAAGAATTTTGGAAAATGATGAAAGAAATCACAGAATAATATTTCACTCTATGTTTAACATAGAGTGATTTTCTTTTATTCACTCTATATTTAATATATAGTGAATAAACACTTGATTTTATTTAGTTTTTAAGGTATAAATTAATGAAAATATTTTTTAGAAAGGAATTAATATAATGAAAAAAATACAATCAGTAGAACCTAATATTGCAAATTTAGTTAATGGTTGGCTTAAAAGTTATGGTTTAGATTTTAAATTAGAACAAGAAAATTTAAATTTAGAAATAGATAAGGCTTTAGAATATTACGAGTCTAAAAGTGGAGGAAAAGGAGGAAATAGACCTGATGCTAAGTTATTATTACAAGATAAAACATTAAAATATTATCCTATTTTAATTGAATATAAAGGTTACAAAGATAAATTAGTAAAATTTGATGAGAATGGAAGAGTTGATAATAGAAATAGTAAAAATGAACCTAATTTTAAAAATATAAAAAATTATGCTGTAAATGGAGCTATACATTATGCCAATGCTTTATTGCACTATACAAGTTATACAGATATTATTTCCATTGGTGTCACAGGATATAAAAATATAAAGGGAGAAATAGAACATTCCATAGGTGTATATTATGTTTCAAAAGATAACTATGGTATTGGTCAAGAAATTGGAAAATTTTCAGATCTGTCTTTTTTAAGAAAAGAAAACTTTAATGATTTTATTCAAACAGTTAATAATCTTTCATTAACAAATGAAGAACTTAATGAACTTAAAGAAAAAAGAGAAAAAGAAATTAAGTCAAGTTTGGTAAAATTAAATAATGATATATATACAAATGAAAAGGGTTTAAGTGAAAACGATAGAGTTTACTTAGTTTCTGCCATTATTATGTCAACTTTAGGAATACCAGGTAAAGTTAGTCCACTTGAAAAATCTGATTTAAAATCATTAGAAGAAGATGGAAATACTGATGGAGAAATTATTGTAAGAAAAATTGAGGCATTTTTAAAAAATAAAAAATTACCTAAAACAAAGCAAGACTTAATAATTAGAACTTTGAAAAATACATTATTATCAGAGAATATTAATAAATCAGTAAATGGAGAAAGTCAATTAAAAAGAATATTTTCAAAAGTAGTTGATTATTTGGGTATTTACTATAAAATAGGTTTAACAACTGATTTTACAGGGAATTTATTTAATGAAATGTACTCTTGGCTTGGCTTTACACAAGATAAGTTAAATGACGTAGTCCTAACACCATCTTATGTTGCTAATCTTTTAGTTAAACTTGCAAGAGTGGATAAGGATAGCTATGTTTGGGATTTTGCAACTGGAAGTGCAGGTTTATTAGTTGCAGCTATGAATGAAATGATTATAGATGCTAAAAGTAAAATAAAATCCCCTTTAGAACTAGAACAAAAAATATTAAATATTAAAGCAGAACAATTATTAGGGTTAGAAGTTCTATCTAATATATATATGCTAGCTATATTAAATATGATATTAATGGGAGATGGAAGTTCAAACATATTAAATAAGGATTCATTAAAAGATTTCAAAGGGAATTATGGATTTGGTAAAACTAATGATAAATTTCCAGCAACAGCTTTTGTATTAAATCCACCGTATTCGGCAGAAGGAAATGGAATGATATTTGTAGAAAAAGCTTTATCAATGATGAAAAAAGGTTATGCATCGATTATAATACAAAATTCAGCAGGTTCTGGTAAAGCAAAAGATATAAATAAAAAGATTTTAGAAAAAAATACTTTATTAGCAAGTATAAAAATGCCTATAGATTTATTTATAGGTAAATCAAGTGTTCAAACAAATATTTATGTATTTAGAGTAGGAGAATCACATCAAAAAGATGATATAGTTAAATTTATTGATTTTTCAAATGATGGTTATACAAGAACAAATAGAAAAAAATCTAGTAATAATTTAAAAGATACGGATAAAGCAAAAGAAAAGTATCAAGAAGTTGTTGATCTTGTTAGATTCGGTAAAAGTAAATTAAATATATTTACTGAAAAGGAATATTATGAAGGGCATATTGATCCAAATAATGGATCAGATTGGAATCAATCAGCACCAATAGATACAATACCATTACTTGAGGATTTTAAAAAAACAGTTGCTGATTATTTATCTTGGGAAGTGTCTAATTTACTCAAAAAAGAAAATAAAGAGGATAAAAACATAAAAAAATAGATGCCTCACTGAATGAAATGTTAAAAAATGTTCAGTGGGGCGAATATAAGATTGGGGATTTATTTGAAAGTGAAAATGGGGATTTCGATATACAAAAAAAACATATAAACAATAAAGGAACATATGTAATAACATCAGGAGTAACCAATAATGGAATTTTAGGTAAAACTGATGTAAAATCTAAAATTTTTAATGAAAATACAATAACAATAGATATGTTTGGTAATTCATTTTTTAGAAAATTTAAATATAAATTAGTGACACATGCTAGAGTTTTTTCAATAAAACCAAAATTTAAAATTGATTTTAAAGTAGGATTATTTATATCAAATTCATTTAATTACTTAACTTTAAAGTTTGGGTATGAAAATATGTGTTCTTTTGAAAAAATTAAAGATGAAAAAATAAAATTGCCAATCAAAAATAATCAAATTGATTTTGAATTTATGGAAAAATATATCGATGAACTCGAGGCTTTACACATAAAGAAACTCGAGGCTTATCTTGTTGCAACAGGACTAAAAGATTATCATTTAACAAAATATGATGAAGAAATACTTGACAAGTTTAATAGATTGTCGGAAAATTTATCAGACAGGCAGACAGACAGACAAACAAAATTAGATTAGGTGATATTTTTAATATATTTACAGGTGGAGATTTCATAATAAACAAATCCACGAGTGGAACTATCCCTTTAGTATCGCATCAACACAAAAATAATGGAGTATCTAAGTATGTAGGTAATTATGGAGATAGGAAAATTTTTAATTTTAATGATACAATTTCATTAGCTGATAGAGGTGTTTTTAAAGCCAGTACACAAAATGAAAATTTCTATATTGGGACAAGAGTAAAAGCTTTACAATTTAAAGATGGTAATAAGTCGTTAGAACAAAGGTTGTTTATTGTATCACAAATAAATAAATTACAAGTGTTCTTTGAAGACTATTCTATAAATGCTACAGATAGTCTACCAAATTTAAAAATTGAGTTGCCTTTTAACAATAAAAAACTTGATTTTAAATTTATGGAAGATTTTATAAGAGTTATTGAAAAACTTGTCATAAAAGATGTTGTTTTATGGGCTGAGAAAAAAATACAAGCTACAAAAAAAATAATAAATACTTAAAATCAAATTACTAACATAATCTAAAAGGAGCCTCAGCTCCTTTTTAATTTCCCACCATATTATCAATATAACTATAAAATTTTTTTACTCAACCCTCTTTGATATAGAAATTTACTGGCATACTAATTGAAAATAAATTATGATTTTATCTACTTTTTACATATTTTTAGCACCTAAAACTTGGACACTGTACGGTGAAATTGTATAAAATATAATTAAGAGATAAAAATTTTATCTCTTTTTTTTGAAAAATAAATAATATAATTGACTTTTGATAAAATAAGGTTATACTTTAGTAGATAGAATTTGTAAAGGATGTGAAATTTATGGAAGTATTGGCAATGATTTTAGCCGGTGGGCGTGGATCTAGGTTAGATATTCTTTCAGAAGAGAGGGTAAAACCAAGCGTTCCTTTTGCAAGTAAATTTAGAATTATAGACTTTACACTTAGTAATTGTTCTAATTCTGGTATTTATGATGTTGCTTTGTTAACACAGTATTTACCTTTATCTTTAAATGAACACATTGGATCTGGTAAACCGTGGGATTTTGACAGAAGAGATTCAAGTATTACTTTATTACAACCTCATGAAAGTTTGAAAGGACAATCTTGGTATCAGGGTACAGCTGATGCTATAAGACAGAACTTAGCATTTATTAAAAATAAGGCACCTAAATATGTACTTATACTATCAGGTGATCATATTTATAAAATGAACTATAAGTGGATGCTAGAAGAACATAAGAGAAATAATGCAGAATTAACTATAGCTGCAATAAATGTACCTTATGAAGAAGCTTCTAGATTTGGAATTTTTGAAGTTGATGAAAATCGTAAAATATTGAGCTTTGAAGAAAAACCTAAACATCCAAAAAGCAATTTTGCATCTATGGGAATATATATATTCAATACAGAAACATTAATTAAATATATAGAAGAAAGTGAAGTTCCTGATTTAGACTTTGGAAAACACATTATTCCAAAATTAATAGAAGACCAAAGAGGAGTTTTTGTACATTACTATGATTCATATTGGATGGACGTAGGAACTTACGATTCTTATTTAGAAGCTAATTTAGATTTAATTAAAAAATCTGAAGAAGTAGGAATAAATTTATATGATCCAAATTGGAAAATATATACTAGAAGTGAAGACATGGCACCAGTAAGAATAGGTGTTACTGGAAGTGTACTAAATTCTTTAATTTGTAATGGGTGTAAAATTGAAGGAAGAGTTGAAAATTCAGTTTTAGGACCAGGAGTTACAATAAGAAAAGGTGCTACAGTAAGAAATAGTATAATTTTTTCTAATTCATATATTGATGAAAATACACATTTAGATACTGTAATACTTGATAAAAAAGTATATATAGGTAAAAATTCATTAATAGGTCATGGAGATGACTATAGACCTAATAATGATAAGCCTGATTTACTTTCAAAAGGTATAAGTGTTATAGGTAAGAATGCAAAATTAGGTAATAGTACTATAATAGAAAGAAATGTAAGAATTTTTTCTAAAGTTGAATTACTAAATGATGGAAACTATATACGTAGTGGAGAAACAATAAAAAAATAAGGAATAGGAGTTATATGAAAATTGTATATGTAGCATCAGAAGTATATCCTTTTTTTAAAACGGGTGGACTTGCAGATGTATTACAGGCATTACCCAAAAAAATGTCAGAATTAGGGCATGAAGTATCAGTAATTATGCCGAAATATGATAAAATTCCATTAAAATTTCTAGAAAAAATGGAATTTGTTAATAGTACAGAAATTAATGGAGAAATATTTAATTTGGTAAGATATAGTGTTGAAAATAAAATGAACTACTATTTTATTGAAAATAGAAATTTCTACGAAAGAGGAAGAGTATATGGAGATTTAGACGAAGATTATCAATATGCTCTATTTTGTGAAGCTACATTAATTTTATTAAAAAATATAAATTTACAAGCAGACATATTACATTGTAATGATTGGCAAACAGGACCTTTACCATATTTCCTTAAAAATAGATATAAACATGATCCTTTTTATTGGGATATGAGAGTAGTTTTTTCAATTCATAACTTAATGTATCAAGGAAGATTTAACAATTATTCTTTTGATAAATTAGGATATTATAGAAATTCCAATTTTCTTAATTTTATGGAAATGGGAATAACTTATGCTGATTTAGTTAATACAGTAAGTCCGAGTTATGCTGAAGAAATTAAATATCCATATTTTGCTGAAGGATTAGAATGGTTAACATCTAATAAAAAAATATATGGAATTTTAAATGGTATTGATTATGAAATATATAATCCTGAAACAAACATAAATATACAAAACTTTAATGTTAAAAATCTTGAAATCAAAAAAGAAAATAAAAGGAAAATTCAAGATATATTTGACTTTAAAAAAGATGAGACTATTCTAATAACTTTAATTTCAAGATTAGTTGAGGGAAAAGGTTTAGATTTAATATCATCAAAAATCGAAGAAATATTAATGCATGATTCGGTACAGGTAGTTATATTAGGTTCTGGATCGAAGTACTATGAGGATTATTATAAATATTTAGAGTATAAATATCCAAATAAATTTAAAGCATATATTGGTTATTCAGAGGAAATGGCTGATTTACTTTATGCAGGATCAGATTTATTCTTAATGCCATCAAGATATGAACCATGTGGTCTATCGCAAATGATAGCTATGAGATATGGAACTATACCTTTAGTTAGGGAAACAGGAGGATTAAGAGATACTGTTAAGCCATTTAATGAATTTACAGAAGAAGGTAATGGTTTCTCATTCAGTAATTTTAATGCAGATGATATGTTAAATACTATAAGATATGCAGAACATATTTATTATGACAAGAAAAAAGAATGGGATAAATTAGTGAAGAAAAATATGCTTATAGATAATTCATGGAACAAATCAGCTAAAGAATATGAAAAAATATATAATTTGGCAAAAATGACACCATAAAAAATAAACACTCTTAATACTTATTAAGAGTGTTTTTAAAGTAAAGGAGTAATGAATGTATAAAATATTATTATTTGATTTAGATAATACATTGTTAGATTTTGATCAAGCTGAAGAAAATGCACTAAATCAATTTTTAAAAGAGGAAGGTATAGAAAATATAGAGGAATTTAAAAAATTCTATAAAGTAGAAAATAAGAAGCTTTGGGAAAAACTTGAAAAAAATTTAATAACAAGAGAAGAATTGTTAAACACAAGATTTTACATAACATTTAAACATTTTGGAATTGATAAAAATGGTAAAGAATTGTCTGATAAATATACAAAAATTATAGGGCAACAAGGTGTAGAAATTGATGGTGCAGTAGAATTATTACATAAGTTGTCTAAAGACTTTGAAATATATGCTGCAACTAATGGTATTAAACAAATACAAGAAAATAGATTAAAAAATTCTAAAGTATTAAAATATTTTAAGAAAGTCTATATATCTCAAGAATTAGGATATAGTAAACCATCAAAAGAGTTTTTTGAAGCTATACAAAAAGATATATTATTTGATAAAAAAGAAGTATTAATGATAGGTGATAGTTTAAGTGCTGATATAGTAGGTGCAAATAATTTTGGGATAGATTCTATGTGGTTTAATATTAAAAAATTAGAAAATAATATTAAATGTAATCCTACATATGTAGTTGAAAATTTTGATGAAATACTAAATGTCTTAAAATATTGTAAGAAATGACAAAATATGATATAATTAAGTATTAAACTTGAAAGGAAAAAAGTATGTTTGATGAAATTAAAGAAATTATTTTAGATCAATTAGATATAGAAAGTAAGGATATAACTTTAGATTCAAAAATAGTTGAAGATTTTGGTGCTGATTCTCTAGATTTAATAGAGTTATCTTCAACTATTGCAGAAAAGTATGGGTTCGAAGTTTCAAAAAATGAAATTAAGGAAATAAAAACAGTTAATGATTTGATAAAAATTGTTGAGGAGAAAAGAGTAAAATAATATGAAAAAAATGGATTTTGAAGAATTAATGTCCAAAATTAATTACACATTTAAAAATAAGAAGCTATTATTAGAAGCTTTGACACATAGTTCTTATGTAAATGAACATAATTCTCCTAATATTAAAGACAATGAAAGATTGGAATTTTTAGGAGATTCTGTAGTGGATTTAATAACTACAGAATATATATTTACAAAAAATTTAAATAGTACTGAAGGAGAATTATCAAAATTTAAAAGTAAGATAATAAGTGAAACAGTATTTGCAACTATTTCAAGAGATTTAGATTTAGGAAACTATATTTTTTTAAGTAATGGTGAAAATATATCAGGAGGAAGAGAAAGAAATTCTGTTCTAGGTGATGTATTCGAAGCTTTAATAGGTGCTATATACTTAGATTCGGATTATCCAACTACAAGAGAAATTGTAATAAAATTATTAGACTCTAAAATTAAAAATTTAGATCAAATTGAATGGGTTTCAGATTACAAATCAGCATTGCAAGAAATAACACAATTAAAATTTAAGGTTACACCTATATATACGGTTGTAAAAGAAGATGGTCCAGATCACGATAAAACATTTGAAGTTGAAGTTTCAGTTGAGGATAAAGTATTTGGTAAAGGTGTAGCAAAAAGTAAAAAAATGGCAGAAAAAATTGCAGCTAAACAAGCTATAGAGAAATTAAATAAGGAGCAATAGATGAATTCTAAAGTTATATATCCTGGAAGTTTTGATCCTATAACTAAGGGTCATTTAGATATAATAAAAAGAAGTTCGAAGTTATTTGATGAATTAATAATTGGTGTATTTATTAATTCTTCAAAAAAACAATGGTTTACTACTGATGAAAGAGTAGAATTAATTAAAAAAGTATTAGAAAAAGAAGGGATTACTAATGTAAAAGTTGTTCAATTTTCTGGTTTACTTGTTGATTATATAAAAAAAGAAAATATTGATATTTTAGTAAGGGGTTTAAGAGCGGTATCTGATTACGAATATGAATTACAAGTAACACTTACTAACGAAGCACTTACTACTAAACAATTCGAAACTATATTTTTAACGGCTTCAAGAGAATATCTTTATTTAAGTTCTAGTATAGTAAAAGAAATAGCATTAAATGACGGAGATTTAAAAGGATTCGTACCTAATGTAATAATACCAGATATTTATGAAAAGGTAAAAATGATAAAAAATGGCAAATAAAAAAATAAAATATGTTTGTACAGAATGTGGTAATATCACTCCAAAATGGCTAGGAAAATGTCCGGTTTGTGAAAGTTGGGGGACAGTCCAAGAAGAATTGGAAATTAAATTACCAATATCATCAAAAAAGAAAGATATTGAATTAACTGATTTGACAGAAATAAAATTTGAAAAAGAATTTAGAATAAAAACTGAATTTTCGGAATTTGATAGAGTGTTAGGTGGAGGATTGACTCAAGGTGAAGTTGTATTAATTACAGGTAATCCAGGTATAGGTAAATCTACTTTTTTATTACAACTTTCTAACGAGTATTCAAAATCCAATAAAGTACTATATATATCTGGAGAAGAATCAAATAAACAAATAAAAGAGAGAGCACTTCGTATAGGTGTTAACTCAAAATCAATATATTTATTAAGTGAAACAAATTTAGAAAATATTCAATCAGCAATTGATAAATCAAAACCAAAAGTAGTGATAATTGATTCTATACAGACTATTTATAGTGAATTAGTTTCTTCAGTTCCTGGTTCTGTTTCTCAGATTAGGGAATGTGCACTTAAGCTGATAGAAATTGCTAAACAAAAAGATATCTCATTTTATATAGTTGGTCATGTTACTAAGGATGGTAAATTAGCAGGACCTAAATTATTAGAACATATGGTCGATGCAGTATTGTCTTTTGAAGGTGATGAAAATAATTACTATAGAATTATTAGAAGTATAAAAAATAGATATGGCTCAACAAATGAAATCTCTATTTTTGATATGAAAGAAGATGGTGTAGAAGAAATAAAAAACCCATCAGAATTTTTTATTTCAGAAAGAGATGAAAAAAATGTTGGGAGTATTATTACGACATCAATAGAAGGTTCAAGAGTTATACTTTTTGAGATTCAAACCTTATCTTTACCATTAAAATACGGTATACCAAAACGTATAATTGAAGGATATGATAGAAATAGAATAGAAATATTACTTGCTGTACTTTCTAAGACGCTGTCTTTAGATTTAGGAAACAATGATATTTATTTAAATATTCCAGGTGGAATAGTACTTAAAGATCAAGCCGCAGATTTAGCTATAGTTTTATCTTTAATTTCTACTATAAAAAATCTTGAAATTAGCCAAAAAATTGCAGCTATTGGAGAAATTGGATTAAGAGGAGAAGTTAGAAAAGTTTCCTTTATAAAAAAGAGAATAAGAGAATTAGAAAAATTAGGATTTAAAGGTGTTTATTTACCTAAATCTCATCAAAGTGATTTTGAAAATTTTGATACAAAATTAAAACTTAGCTATATTAATAATATTAGTGAATTAGTGGAAAGGTTGTGATATTCCGTGATAAGTAAAGAAAATGAAAAGGTTTTTGAGCAAATATTTAAAATTGTTGCCCCAGGTCAACCTTTAAGAACTGCGATAGAAAAAATTCAAGAAGCATCATTAGGAGGACTTATAATTTTAGCTTCTATAGATGAAATGAAAGAATATATAGATGGTGGATTTAAATTAGATACATCATTTACACCACAAAAAGTATATGAACTTGCTAAAATGGATGGTGCAGTTTTAATTTCTGAAGATTTAAAGATTATACATGGAGCAAATATACAATTACAACCAGATAAAAACATTGAAACTAATGAAAGTGGTACAAGACATAGAACTGCAGATAGAATAGCTAAACTTACAGGTAATATAGTTATAACTATTTCAGAGAGAAGAAAAAGAATAACAGTTTCTAAAGGAGAATTTAAACACACTTTAGAATTAATAGGAGATTTATTAATTAAATCATCACAAGCTATAAATTCATTAGAAAAATATGCAGTATCTGTTAATAAATATATGGAAGATTTAACTATATCTGAATTTGAAAATACAGTATTATTAGAAGAGATAATTACTGGTCTAAGACATTATTATTTAATGTTTACTATGGATAAAGAAGTTAGACAATACATTATGGAATTAGGAAGTGAAGGACGTTTAGTTGAGTTGCAACATCATGAAATAATGGCAAATCAAAAGAACAATTTAATAGATTTTATTAAAGATTATAATAGAAAACATAAAAGTGCTGAAAAAATATTTGTAGATTTAATGGAATTATCAAAAGACGATATTAGAGATGATGTTAAACTTGCGAAAGTTTTAGGTTACGATTTAAAACAAGACTTAATAGATGAAAATTTATTCCCAAGAGGTTATAGAATACTTAATACTGCAAATAAATTAACTAAAAAAGATGTAGAAAATCTAGTAGATAATTTTAAAAATTTAAGTGAATTGTTAAATGCAAATTATGATGAAATATATAGTATTAAAGGTATGGGTAAATTTAAAACAGAAAGAGTGCTAAGATTAAGAGAAAGATATAGACATTTATTGTAAAAAAAAACGACATTTAGTCGTTTTTTTTTATTCTCCAGTGTAGTTATGATGAACTTTTTGAACATCATCGTTGTCTTCTAATACATCTATTAATTTATTTAATTTTTCTAAATCTTCAGCTGACATATTTTCAACTTCTATTGAAGGAACAAATGCTATATCAGATTCTACTACTGAGTAATTAGCATCTTTAACAGAATTTAAAACTTTATCATATGTATCTGTTGGAGTAGTGATATAGAAACTGTCTTCAAAAACTTTCATATCATCCATTCCAGCATCTAAAGCTATCATCATTAATTCATCTTCGTCTGACTCAGGTGTTTTCTCTATATATATTTCTCCTTTTCTTTCGAACATATAAGATACACAACCTGGGGTACCTAAATTTCCACCATTTTTATCGAAAGATGATTTAACACTTGAAGCAGTTCTATTTCTGTTATCAGTAAGTATTTCAACTATTATAGCAACTCCTCCTGGTCCATATCCTTCATAATTTAAACTTTCATAACCAGCTCCACCATCTGCACCTGAACCTTTTTTAATTGCTCTTTGAATATTATCATTAGGCATATTAATACTTTTAGCTTTTTCTATAGCGTGTTTTAATGCCACATTGTATTCTGGATCTGCACCTTCTCTTGCTGCAACCGTAATTAATCTAACATATTTTGTAAAAGCTGACGCTCTTTTTCTATCTTGTGCTTCTTTACGACCTGCAATAGTACCATGTCTTCCCATTTTTGCCTCCATTATTATTTATATTCTTGATTATATCATAATTTTTTTTAAAATTAAACATAAAAAAGAAAAAATATAGGAATATTGTTAAAAATCTTGATTTTAATGTGTAAATATGTTAATATATATGTAGAAATTAAAGTTGAGAGGAGAGTGGGGAAACCCACTCTTTAATATTAATGTGAAGGAGGAAATAGAGTGGATGAAATTTTAATAAAAATTGAAAAAGAAATACAGCCATATCTAGATGAAAATTCTTTGGAATTAGCAGATATTGAGTATGTTAGAGAAGGAGGATACAATTTTCTAAGAATATATGTTGAATCTATTAACGGAAATACAAGTTTAGATGACTGTGTAATGCTAAGTACAAAAATAGATGATATTGTTGATAATTTAATTGATGATAAATTCTATTTAGAAGTTTCGACTCCTGGTCTTGAAAGAAAATTAAAAAAAGAAAAAGATTTTATAAGATTTACAGGGAAAAAGATTAGTGTAAAAACAAAAAGTAATATTGAAAATAAAAAAAGTTTTGAAGGAATACTTTTAGGATTTGAAAATAATAAGATTTTACTTGAAGATGATGTAATTTCAAAAATTGAAATACCATTAGAAAAAGTAAAAACAGCAAAATTAATATTTAATTTATCTGATAAAATATTTAAGGAGGATGTTGAAAATGAAGTCTAAAGATAAAGCAACATTTTTAGATGCAATAGAAGAATTAGAAAAAGAAAAAGGCATACAAAAAGGAGAGCTATTAGAAAGATTAAAAACTGGTTTATTAGCCGCTTATAAAAAAGATTTTAACGATCAAGAAAATATTGAAATAGAAATAGATCAAGTAACAGGAGATGTAAAAATGTTCTGTGAAAAATTAATTATTGATGATGAAGTTAAAGTATATAATAGTACAACAGAAATACCTTTAACAAAAGCTAAAGAATTTAAAAAAAGAATTAAAGTTGGAGATTATTTAAAAATAGAGTTAAATGCTGATGAATTTAATAGAAATGCTATTCAAAGAGCAAAATCAATAATTATTCAATATGTTAGAGAACAAGAAAAAGAATCTATATGCAGACAATTAAAAGCAGTAGAACATCAAATTGTTAATGTTGTTGTAAGAAGAATAGAAGATAATGGAAGCCTATATGTAGGAATGAATGGTTTAGATGCAATTATACCTTATAGAGAATTAACAGAACTAGACAAAATACAAGTAGGAGATAGATTAGTGGCATACATTAGAAATGTTGATGTTACAGGAAAATTTCCTAAAGTAGATATTACTAGAACTGATGATAGATTAATATATAAGTTATTTGAAAGAGAAATACCTGAAATAGCTTCTGGAAATATTATTATAAAAAATATAGCTAGAGAACCAGGGGTTAAAGCTAAAGTTGCACTTTATTCAGAAGATGTAAATATAGATTTAAAAGGTTCATGCATAGGAAAAGATGGTATTAGAATTAACAATATAATTAATGAGTTAAATGGAGAAAAAATAGAATTAGTTGAGTGGAATGACGATCAAAGAATATTCGTTAAAAATGCACTTTATCCAGCAGAAATTTTCTCGGTAGAAATAGTAAAGAATGAAGATGAGATTATTGCTAAAGTTGAAGTAGACTCAAGTCAATTAACATTAGCAATTGGAAAAAAAGGTGTTAATTCAAAACTTGCTGGTAAACTATGTAAATTAAGAGTAAATATAGAGGCGAGTGATGAAGATGGACAAGAAGATAGAGAAGAACAAGAATAGTATCATAATTAGAACTTGTGTAATTACAAGGGCAAATGATAAAAAAGAAAATTTGTTAAGATTTGTTGAAAATTCTAAAGGTGAATATATATTTGATGAAAATCAAAGTATACAAAATAGAGGTAAATATATAAAAAATGACCTAGAAGTATTTCAAAAGTTCTTTAATAAATTTAAAGTTGAAATGAAAAGTGCAGAAAAAGTACTAAAACATTTTGAAAAAAAAGTAAATATAGAAAATAAAGATGAACATATATTAAGAATATTAGAAAATTTAAAAAATTCAGAATATTTAGTATATGGTATTGATGAAAATCTAGAAGGAATGAGAGATTTAATAGTTAAATTAATTATAGTGCCTTCAGATATAAATGGAAAATATGTTAATAAGTTAAAAAAAGTAGCTAAACAAAATAATGTACATGTAATTTTTATAGAAAAACAATATTCTTTCAAAAAAATCTTTTTAAGTGAGGTAAAGGTAGTTGGGGTAAAAACTAAAAAGGTAGTAAGAGGGATACTAAATAAAATGGAGGTGGAAAAATGAGAGTATGGGAATTAGCTAAAAAAATAGGTGTTTCATCTTCTGATGTTATTACAATTTTAAAATCTCATGATAAAGAGAAAAAAAATGTTTCAACACTTAGTGAAGAAGAAATTAAAATAGTTGAAAATACTGTAAATAAACCAAAAAAAGTAGAGAAAACTGAAGAAAAAGTTGTTGAAAAACTAGTATTAGAAAAAGAAGAAAAAAAAGAAGAGGTTATTGGTGAAAAAATAATTTTTAACCATAACAAAAATCATAATAAATTTAATAAAAATAGTAAATTTAGAAACGATAGATTTGAAAGAAATGATAGAGAGTTTAGAGGGGAAAGAACTGATAGACCTGATAGAACAGACAGAAATGATAGAATAGATAGACCTGAAAGAAATAATCAAAATTTTGGAGAAAGAAAATCTTTCGAAAAAAGAAATAATCAAAATTTTGGAGAAAGAAAACCATTTAACAGAGATGGAAAAGAATTCACTGATAGAGATGGAAATGAAAGAAGAAATAATTTCAGAAATGATAGAAATAATTTCGAGAATAAAGGAAACTTTAATAAAGATAATAGAAATAAAACAGATAGACCGAATAGAGAATTTAATAATGTGGCAAGAAAGCCATTTAATAAAGAAAGAAGAAATGATGACAATAAAAAATTCTCTAAACCTTTTGTAAAAGAGGAAAAGGAAGCTGTAATTGAAATACCTACAATGGAAAATGGAGTTAAAGGTAAAAACTCTAAAGTTAAATCAAAATTTGATAAGAAAAAATATGAAAATGAGAAGAAAACTAAAGAGGAAGAAAGAAAATTAAAAGAATTACGTGATGATTTTAGAAAAGAAGATAAAAAGAAAAAAGTTAAAAAGAAAGAAAAAGTAATTAAATCAGAGGTTATAAGAGATGAAGAAGGTGGAGTTGGACTAGTTGTTCTACCACAAGAAATATCTATAAAAGAATTAGCAGAAAAACTAGGAATTAATTCATCTGATATTATTAAAAAATTCTTTATGCAAGGTAAAATGTATACAGCAAATGCTATACTAACTATTGAAGAAGCTGAAGAAATTGCCTTAGAATACAATGTAATAGTTGAAAAAGAGGAAATTGTTGAAGTATCTTATGGAGAAAAATATCATTTAGAAATAGAAGATAAAGAAGAAGAAAAAGAACATAGAGCCCCAGTAATAACAATAATGGGACATGTAGATCATGGTAAGACATCACTTCTAGACGCACTTAGACATACAAATGTAATAGAAGGAGAAGCAGGAGGAATTACTCAAAGAATAGGAGCTTATCAAGTTGTATGGAATGGACAAAAAATTACATTTATTGACACTCCAGGTCACGAAGCTTTCACAGAAATGAGGGTAAGAGGTGCAAATATTACTGATATATCTATATTAATAGTTGCAGCAGATGATGGAGTTAAACCTCAAACAATAGAGGCTATTTCTCATGCTAAAGAAGCAAATGTACCTATAATAGTTGCAATTAACAAAATTGATAAACCAGGTGCAAATGTAATGAAAGTTAAACAAGAATTATTAGAACATGGTTTAATTTCTCCTGAATGGGGAGGAAATACAGAAATGGTTGAAATTTCTGCTAAACAAAAACTTAATTTAGATAGTTTACTTGAAACTATATTATTAACTGCTGAAATTATGGAACTTAAAGCAAATCATAAAAAGAGAGCTAAAGCAGTTGTAGTAGAATCTAGACTTGATGTTCAAATGGGTCCAGTTGCCGATGTATTAATACAAGAAGGGGAATTAAAAATTGGAGACATATTTGTATCAGGTACGTCACATGGAAGAGTTAGATCTATGTTAGATGACAGGGGTAATAAAATAACTAAAGCAGGAGTTTCACAACCAGTTGAAATTACAGGATTTAATGAAATTCCAGAAGCTGGAGATTTATTATACTGTGTAAATAATGATAAACAAGCTAAGAAAATTGTAGAAGACTTTAAGAATGAGAAAAAAGATGAAATTAATAAGAAAAAACATATATCACTTGAAAGTTTATCTAAAGAGCTTGAAGACCAACAATTAAAAGAATTAAAATGTATAATAAGAGCTGATTCAAAAGGTTCAGCTGAAGCATTAAAAGAATCAATTAATAAATTATCAAATGATAAAATTAATATTAATATAATTCAATCAAGTGCTGGTGCTGTAACTGAAGGTGACGTTATGTTAGCGGCAGCATCTAATGCCATTATTATTGCATTTAGTGTTAGACCTACAAATACTGCTAGATCTGAAGCTGAAAAAACGGGTGTAGAAATTAGAAATTATAATGTTATATACCATGTTACTGAAGATTTAGAAAAAGCAATGAAAGGTATGTTAGATCCTGAGTATAAAGAAATATACAATGGAAGATTAGAAGTTAAAGAAGTATTTAAAATATCTAATGTTGGTAATATAGCAGGAGCATTAGTTATCGAGGGTAAAATTACTCGTCAATCTAAAGTTAGATTATTACGTGATGGAATAATAATACACGAAGGTGAAATAACATCATTAAAGAGATATAAAGATGATGTTAAAGAAGCAAGTGTTGGACAAGATTGTGGTATAGGAATAAAAGACTTTAACGATATTAAATCAGGAGATATAATTGAAGCATTTGTTGTAGAACAAGTAAAACAATAGAATAGGGGTTAAATATGAATATTAGAAGAAAAAGAGGTTTAGAAAAAGAAATATCAAGAATAATTGGTACTGCAATATTGGTAGATGTAAAAAATGAAAAGATTAGAAATCTTGTAACAGTAAAATCTGTGAATTTATCACCAGATGCACGTTATGCAGATGTAATAATGTCTATATTAAATTATAAAGAAAATATTAATAAAGATAAATTATTAGAAGAATTAAATAAATTAAGGGGATTCTTTAGAAAAATAGTAGGTGAAAATTTACAAATTAGATATACTCCTGAAATAAGAATCCATTTAGATGATAGCGTTGAATATAGTATAAAAATTTCAAAAATTTTAAAAGATGCTATGACTACTGTAAATACAGATAGTGAGGAATAAAAATGATATGGAAGAGTACGTTCTACGATAAGGATTATTTAGAAAATAAGATGCAAATCTTTAATAAAGATGAATTTCTAACCAGCTTACTACTTAATAAGAAAATATATACTAAAGAACAAATGGAATCTTTTTTAAATCCGAGCTACAAACAATTACATGATCCATTTTTACTTGATAATATGGAATCTGTTGTTAATACCATACTAAAGTATAGAGGAAGCAATAAAAAAATATTAATATTTGGTGATTATGATATAGATGGTATTTCGGGTTCACTTTATTTATCTAAAATTTTTGAAAATTTAGATATTTTAAATGAAATATATATACCTACTAGGACTATATTTAAATATAGTTTGAATGAATCTTTCTTTCAATATATTAGAGAAAATGATGTGGAACTAGTAATATCTGTGGATAACTCTTTTGGTGAAATAAATCAAATGGAACGTTTAAAATCTATGGGTATTAATTTAATTATTACAGACCATCATTTTAATAATAAAGAAATACAGGGTATATTAGAAATAAACCCTAAGAAATCAGATAGATATCCATTTAAGGAACTTTCTGGGGCAGGAGTTGTATTTAAATTAGTACAGGCAATATATTCTAAGCTACCTGAAAGACAAATTTCAGAAATATATGAGTATTGCGAATTAATTTCACTTGCAACGATAGCTGATGTAATGGAATGTGTGGATGAAAATAGATTTCTTATAAAAAGAGGATTAAAAAACTTTTCTAAAACAAAAATATTAGCATTTAAAATGATAATGGAAAATTTTAAAATTGTTCCAGAATATATTTCAATTAATGATATTAGTTATAGGATATCGCCTTTAATAAATGCAATAGGTAAGTTAGATGATCCTCTTAAAATTATAAAGTTTTTAACATCAACATCAGAAAAAATTAATACTCAAATATTAAATGAAATGTATGAGTATAATTATGAAAGAAAAAGCTACGAAAGTAGAATATATAATAAAATTATAGAATTTCTAGAGAATAGAGAGATAAGAAAATTAAACTATATTTATTATGAAATTAATGATATAAACTTGGGTGTATTAGGATCAATAACATCTAAATTAGCTTTAGAATTTAAAGTTCCAGTTATTATTATTTCTAAAGTTGATGGATATTGTAAAGGTTCGTGTAGAAGCATAGATAATAAAAATATATATAAATTAATATCTGAGTTTTCAAATTATTTTATTAATTTTGGTGGACATGATTTAGCAGCAGGTTTTTTAATCACAAATGATAACTTAAATTTAATAAAAGATAAATTGAAACAAAGAATGTATAATTTAAATTTAACTGAGAAAGCAAAAAATGAAATTATCATTGATGCTAAATTACCAGTTAGCGAACTAAGTACAAAAAGAATGACAGAAATTAATATTTTAGGACCATTTGGTCTATCTAATGATGAACCTAATTTTTATGATGATAAAATTAAGTTTAGAAATATATTAATTTTTGGGATTGATAATAAACATTTTAAAGCAAATATTTACAAAAATGGTAAAGAAATACAAATATTAGGATATAATTTGAGTAATAAATTAAACTTGAAAAATTCTAATAAATTGTATAAAATAATATATACGCCTGAATTAATAGGTAAAAAAAATATTAGGTTAAAATTAAAAGATATAGAATAAAATTAGGAGGAAAAATGAAATTAGAAAAATTAGCAGGTTCAGAAGTAGCATTTGAAATATTAAAAGAAGGACAAGAGTACAAAACTTTAAGAGAATCAATTTTATCAAAATTCAAAAATGTTAAAGTAGATGGATTCAGAAAGGGACATGTACCAGCTGATGTTATAGAAAAAACATTCAAAACTGAAATCAGAGATGAATTAATAAATGAAGTATTAAAAACAGAATACACAGCATTAATTAGAGAAGAAAAATTAAGACCAGTTGCAGACTTACAAATAGTATCATTAGACTATGATGAAGAAAAATTAAAAATGAGCTTAAAAGTTGCAGTATTCCCAGAATTTGAATTACCTAAATATAAAGGTTTAGATATAAAAACTGAAGAAGTAACTGTTACTGATGAAGAAGTTGAAAATGAAATAAACAATATGGTAAAAAGAGCAAAAAGGTTTGAAAAAACTGAAAGAGAAGTAGCTCAAAATGGAGATATAGCTGTAATTAACTTTGAAGGATTCGTTGATGGAGTTGCATTTGATGGTGGAAAAGCAGAAAATCACAGATTAGAGTTAGGATCAAAAACGTTTATTGATACTTTTGAAGAACAAATAATTGGTAAAAAATTAGGAGAAGAATTTGATGTAAATGTTAAATTCCCTGAAGAATACCATGCAGAAAACTTAATAGGTAAAGAAGCTGTATTTAAAGTAAAATTAAATGAATTAGAAGAACCTAAAACACCTGAATTAAATGATGATTTTGCTAAATCAGCAGGTTCAGATTCTTTAGAAGATTTAAGAAAAGCAATTAAAGGAAACATTTTATCAAATAAAGAAAATCAAGCAACAAATAAAAGATTACAAACAATAGTAGAAACAATTACTGATGCAACAACTATGGAAGTTCCTGCTATTACAGTAGATCAAGAAATTAATGCTCAAATAGATAGATTTGCACAAACATTACAAATGCAAGGTATGAATTTAGAAGCTTACTTACAAATGACAGGACAAACTGTTGATAAGATGAGAGAAGATTTAAGAGAAAAAGCTGAAAAAGGTGTTAAATCAAGCTTTATATTATCTAAAATTGCTGAAACTGAGGCTATAGAAGTTACAGAAGCTGAATTTGATGCTGAATTAGAAAGAGTTGCAGGAATGTATGGAATGACAGTAGATCAATTAACTGTTGAATTACAAAAAACAGACGGTGTAAATAGATTCTTTGGACAAATTAATTCACAATTATTCTTTGCTAAAGTAAATGAATTTTTATTATCAAATAATTAATAATTATGGAAACTAGGCTTAGGTCTAGTTTTCCACTATATAGAAAGAGGAGAAAATATGAGTTTAGTACCTTATGTAATAGAAAATGAAGGTAATGGTGAAAGAACTTATGACATTTATTCTAGATTACTAAAAGATAGAATAATATTTTTAAGTGGTGAAATTAATACTGAAATGGCAAATGCAATTATAGCACAGTTATTATTCTTAAATGCACAAGATAAAGAAAAGGATATAACTATGTATATTAATTCACCAGGTGGTATGGTAACTGCAGGTTTAGGAATTTATGATACAATGAATCATATTTCATGTGATGTAGCTACTGTATGTATTGGTATGGCAGCAAGTATGGGAGCATTTTTACTATCTTCAGGAGCAAAAGGTAAAAGATTTGCATTACCTAATTCTGAAGTTATGATACATCAACCTTTAGGTGGTGCAAGAGGACAAGCAACAGACATACAAATAGTTGCTGAAAATATATTAAAAACTAAACATAAGTTAGCAGAAATTCTTTCAAAAAATACAGGACAAAGTTTTGAGAAAGTAATAGCTGATACAGAAAGAGATAATTATTTATCAGCTGAAGAAGCAGTTGCATATGGTTTAGTAGATAAAGTATTGGAGAAATAAAATGATAGATGAAAGAGAATATTACTGTTCGTTTTGTGATAAAAGTGAAGATGAAGTAAAAAATTTATATTCAAATGAAGATTCAACAGCTTTTATATGTAACGAATGTTTAGAAAATATTGAAGATAGTTTAGATGAAGGATTTGTTTCTAATTTTGATGACTTTGATTTATTAAAACCTAAACAAATTAAAGAAAAATTAGATGAATATATAATAGGACAAGAACAAGCAAAAAAAGTTTTATCTGTTGCTGTATATAACCATTTTAAAAGATTATCTCTTTTAGATAAGGAAGATAATGATATAGAGATGCAAAAATCTAATATACTTTTAATTGGACCAACCGGTTCAGGAAAAACGTTACTTGCTCAAACATTAGCTAAAGTACTTAATGTACCTTTAGCTATAGCAGATGCAACTACAATTACTGAAGCGGGGTATGTTGGTGATGACGTTGAAAATGTATTATTGAAGTTAATTAAAGCAGCTGATTATGATATAGAACTTGCACAAAGAGGTATTATATATATAGATGAAATTGATAAAATAGCAAGAAAATCTGAAAATACATCTATTACACGTGATGTTTCAGGAGAAGGAGTACAACAAGCATTATTAAAAATTGTTGAAGGTACAGTATCTTCAGTTCCACCACAGGGAGGAAGAAAACATCCAAACCAAGAAATGATTGAAATTGATACTACAAATATCTTATTCATAGTTGGTGGTGCTTTTGAAGGGTTAGAAGCTAAAATAAAGAGAAGACTAAATAAGAAACAAATAGGCTTTGGACTTGATGTTGAAAATAACGAAGAATTAGATGACATGACTATTTTTGAACATGTATTGCCAGAAGATATTAGAAAATTTGGTATCATACCAGAACTTATTGGTAGATTACCTATAATTACAGCATTATCTGAATTAAATAAAGAAGCTTTAGTTTCAATATTAACTAAACCAAAAAATGCTATTATTAAACAATATAAAAAATATTTTGATTTAGAAAATGTAGAGTTAATATTTGAAGATAATGCAATAGAAGAAATTGCAGAATTAGCTTTAAAAAGAAAAATTGGTGCAAGGGGACTAAGAAGTATTATTGAAAATACTATGTTAGATTTAATGTATGAAATTCCATCAAAAGATGACATAGATAAAGTGGTAATAACTAAAGAAATGATACTTGAAAAAAATGAGTTATTTATAAAAAGTGAAAGAGGGAAGAATTAATGAATAAAATGGAAATATTACCTTTTATTCCAACTAGAGAAGTAGTTTTTTTTCCACAAGCAGTTATGCCTATAATAGTAGGAAGAGATTTTAGTAAAAAAGCTATAGATTATTCTGTAGAACATACAGATGGAAAATTAGTTTTAGCAATACAAAAGCAATCTATTAATGAAGAAATTAATGGGATTGAAGATGTTGAAACTATAGGAGTTGTTGGTAAAATTATTCAAATTATGAAGACTCCTGATGGTAATTTAAGGTTAATAATTGAAGGGGAAGAAAGAATAAAGGTAACAGAGGTTATAAATGAAAATGGTATGTTTAAAGCTGAATATGAGCTATATCCAATTGAAAAAACTAAAAATAAAAACTATAATAAATATAAAATGTATTTAGAATCTTTAATCCAGGATTTGAATATAATAAATAATAAATTAATACCTGATAATTTAATTAAAGATATATTACAAATAAAACCGTTTGAGGTATTAATGTATACATTAGCTACAACATTAGATTTACCTGAAGATAATAGGGTAGAAATATTAAAATCTAATAATGTTGAAGAGATTTTTGAAAATTTAACTAGAGCTTTAAAAATAAGAATAGAGTTAGAAGAAATTGACAGGAATGTCGAAAAAAAAGTTAAACAAAATATAGAGGATAATCAAAGACAGTACTATATAAGAGAAAAAATAAAAGGTCTTTATTCTGAATTAGATGAAGATGATGGTGAAGATGAGATAAATGAGTTAATGCAAGAAATAGACTCAAGAAATTTACCATATGAATTATCAGAAAAATTAATTAAAGAAGTAAATAGATATAAAAAGATGAACAATTTTTCTGCTGAAGCTGGAGTAATAAAAACATATATAGATACTATACTTGAAATTCCATGGGAAAAAAGTATTAATGAAGATATAGATATTAAAGTAGCTGAAGATATATTAAATAAAGAACATTTTGGATTAAAATTAGTTAAAGATACAGTATTAGAATTTTTATCTGTAAATCAATTAAATAAAGAAAATAATAAGAAAATGGGGACTATTTTATGTCTTATAGGACCTCCAGGTGTTGGGAAAACATCTTTAGGAGAGTCAATAGCACATGCAATGAATAGAAAATTTGAAAGAATTTCATTAGGAGGAGTTCATGATGAATCTGAAATAAGAGGACACAGAAGAACTTATGTAGGTGCTATGCCTGGTAGAATTATTGAGGCTTTAAAAAGAGCAAAAGTAAATAATCCAGTAATACTATTAGATGAAATTGATAAATTAGATTCTAATGTAAAAGGAGATCCTGCTTCTGCTTTACTTGAAGTATTAGATCCAGCACAAAATAAATCGTTCAAAGATAATTATGTTGATTTTGAATATGATTTATCAGATGCTTTCTTTATTTGTACAGCAAATGATTATTCTGGTATTCCTAGTCCATTATTAGATAGAATGGAAGTAATTAATGTAGATTCATATACTATACAAGAAAAATTAATGATAGCTAAGAACTACTTAGTTAATCAAGCAAAACTTGAAACTAGTATTAAAGACGTTAAATTTTCAGACACAGTATTACTTGAAATAATTAATAAATATACTATGGAAGCTGGAGTAAGAAATTTAAAGAGAGAAATAGTTAAAATATTAAGAAAGATAGCTAAGTTAAAACTTGAAAAACCTGAGGATAAATTTACTGTTACTCAAAAAAATATTTCTACTTATTTAGGTCCTGAAAAATATAAAAAGGATAAAATGGTAGAAAAAAATTCAAAACTAGGTGTAGTAAAAGGTCTAGCTTGGACAGCAGTTGGAGGAACAACATTAGATGTAGAAGCAGTAAAAATGGATGGGAAAGGTCAAGTACAATTCACAGGTAAACTTGGAGATACTATGAAAGAATCAGCAAGTGTTGCATATACATTTGTTAGAGCAAATCATAAGAAATTAGATGTAGTTAATCCAAAATTCTATGAAGAATATGATATACATCTACATTTCCCTGAAGGTGCAACACCTAAAGATGGTCCTTCTGCTGGTATAACAATTACTACAGCAATAGTTTCTATACTTTCTGAAAGAAAAGTTAGACAAAACATTGCTATGACAGGTGAAATTACTATTACAGGTGAGGTACTACCTGTTGGAGGAATTAAAGAAAAAGTTTTAGGAGCTCATAGAATAGGTATTAGAGAAGTAATATTGCCATTTGAAAATAAAGGTGATACAGTAGAGCTTCCTGAGGAGATATTATCACAAATAAAAATACATTATGTAAAAAAATATTCAGAAGTTGAAAAAATTGTTTTTTCTGAATAGTTGAAAGGTAAAAAATGAAAATAATCTTAAAAGATATAAGTTATGCAGAGGATTTTGCTAAATTTAGTAATAATAAGATTTTAAGAGATATTGTATTTAAAGAAAAAAATATAGTGGTTTTAGGTAATTTTGATGGTGTCCATTTAGGACACCACGAAATTATTAGTAAAGCACTAGAATTGGGGAAAAAATTAAATCAAAAAGTATTGATATATACTTTTAAAGAATATCCAAAAAAAAGAGATACTTTAATTACAACATTATCTGAAAAATTATATATTTTTGATAAATTAAAAATAGATTATGTATACTTAGAAGATTTTTATGATGTTAATGAATTATCTCCAGAAGATTTCGTAGATAAAATATTATTAGAAAAATTAAATGCTTCTGAAATTTTCTGTGGATTTAATTATACATTTGGTTCAAATAAAAAAGGTGATGTTGTAAAATTAAAAGAATTACTTAAAGATAAAATAAACGTAAATGTTATCAATCCTATTTTATTTAATTTGAAAACTGATGAATTAAAAATAGTAGAAATAAATGAATTAAAAGAATATCTAGATAGAGATTATTGTGTTATTTCTAGTACTTTTATTAAAACTTTAATTGAGAATGGTAAAATGAATTATGTTCAAAAATTGTTAGGACATAAATATATAATTATGGGGAAAGTTGTGCATGGTAAAAAACTTGCAAGAACTTTAGGATTTCCAACTGCAAATCTTTCTTCTAAGAATAAAATATATCCACTTTTTGCAGTATATGGGGTTAAAATATATATAGAAAATGATAAAAATGAATATTATGGAATTATGAATATTGGGAAAAACCCAACTATAGAAAATGAAGGTTTACATATTGAAACACATATATTTGATTTTAATCAAGATATATATGATAAAATTATTGTAGTAGAATTATTTGAAAATATTAGATTAGAAAAAAGAATGGGTTCATTAGAAGAACTTAAAAATCAAATTCTAATGGATACCAAAATCTGGAAAGAGAAAATAAATGATGAATATTGATTTACAGATTAAAACTGAAAATTTTGAGGGACCATTAGATATTTTTTTACATTTAATAGAAAATAAGAAAATTGATATTTCAAAAATATACATATCTGATATTATAGACGAATATTTAGGTATAATAAATAAAGAAACAGAACAAAATTTAAAAATAAAAATAGAATTTTTAGCGATGGCAACAGAGTTGTTAGAGATTAAAGCATATTCAGTATTAAATGAAGAAAAGAAAATTGAAAAAGAACAAGATTTAGAAAAAAGAATATTAGAATACAAAGTTATTAAAGAAATAGCAAATGAGTTTTCAAAAAGAGAAATAGAGTTTAATGTTCCATACATAGTTAAAGGTACAAAAATTAAAGAACATGAAAATATTTATTATTCTATTGAAGATCTAAATTTAAATAATATTTTTGAAGTTTTTAAAAATTTGATTAATAATGTTGAACCAAAACAAAATTTAAAAATAAATATTGTTGATACGTTTACAACTTCAGATGCTTTATTTGAAATTGAAAAAGAATTTAAGTTAAATAAGGAATTAAATTTTTCTTCACTAATGAAAGGTAATTTTTCAAAAAGTAGAATTGTTTGCTTTTTTCTAGCTGTTCTAGATTTATTTAAAGAAGGAAATATTGAAATTATTACTAAAGACAATGATTTTATTATTAGAAAGGAATCATATGTTTAAATCAAGTTTAATTGTAATGATAATTAATATGTTAAGTAGAATATTGGGACTTGTCAGAGAAATAGTAATTGCAGCTTTTTTTGGTACAAGTGGTTATACAGATGCATATTTTGCGTCAACTAGAATTGCTAATTTTTTTACCACATTGTTAGGAGAAGGATCTTTAGGTACAGCCTTTATACCAATTTATGATGAAATAAGAGAAGAAAAGAGTGTAGAAAGGGCTAATGATTTTGTATATAACTTAACAAATCTATTAATTTCAGCTTCATTTACTATATCTTTATTTACAGCTTTGTTTTCTGATTTTACCTTAAAATATATATTAAGGTTTAAAGATCCAGAAATGTTAGGAACAGCTTCAATATTATTAAAAATAATGGCATTTTACTTGGTATTTATTTCTATATCAGGTTTAATTTCATCCTTATTGAATAACTATGGTAAATTTTATATTTCAACTTTAGTGGGAGTTGTATTTAATTTAACTATAATATTTGGGGCTATGATTACAAAAAATAAGCTAGGTATTTATGGATTAGGAATTTCTTTTCTTTTATCTGGTTTATTTCAGGTATTGATTCAACTTCCATCATTTTTTAAAATTTTAAAAAGATATAAGTTTGCATTTAATTATAAAGATGAATATGTTAAAAAGTTTTTATTACTTATGGTTCCAACATTAATTGGGATTTTTGGATATCAAATAAATGAACTTGTAGATACAGCGTTTGCAGGTAGTTTAAAACTTGGAACTATTAGTGCTATAAACTATGCATCAAGGCTGTATTTATTACCTATAGGTGTATTTGCTATTTCATTATCAGTTGTTATTTTCCCTAATCTATCAAAAGCGGTTGTTAAAAAAAATAACGAACTTTTTAAAGCTACAATAGAAAGAGGAATGAATTTACTAGTAATATTAATAGTACCATCAAGTTTAGGATTGATTTATTATTCTAAAGAAATAATATCATTGTTATTTAAAAGGGGAAAATTCACCACGGAAAGTGTTATAATTACTTCTGAGATTTTACAAGTATATGCAATTGGGTTAATCTTCTTTTCAACTATACATTTATTAACTAGAGCACATTACGCAAATAAAGATAGAAAATTACCTGTAATATCATCTTTAATTGCAATAGGAGTAAATATTACATTAGATTTTTTATTATATAAAAAATACACACATAGAGGTTTAACATTTGCAACTACTTTTTCAGCAATGATAAATTATATTATTTTACTAATTTCATTAAAAACAAGATATTCTGATATTAGTTTAATAAAATATATGAAATTTTTAATTATTTCTTTAGTTTATTCTATATTGTGTATATTTATTATAGAAAAATTTATTCACATAGATAATGCAAATATTGAAATAATAACTAAGTTACTAACATTTATTATTCTATATTTTTCTTTTTTATCTATAAAGTATTTAAAAGATAAGAAACAAATATTGGACAAATAATAGTATTAGAGGTGATATAAATGGAAAATTTATTAAAAAGATTGGAAAAATTTGTAGTTGAAAGAGACTGGAATAAATTTCACACACCAGAGAATCTTTCAAAATCAATTATAATAGAAGCTGCAGAATTATTAGAAAACTTTCAATGGGGTGAAGTATCATATGACAGTGAAAATGTAGAAGAAGAAATTGCTGATATTATGATATATTGTTTACATTTAACTAATGTTTTAGGATTAGATCCATTAGAAATAATAAATAAAAAAATGGATAAAAATGAAATTAGATTTGATAAGGTGAAAAAATGATTAAAGTGAATAAGCATATTTTATTATTAATTGCTGGTATTCTATGGTTAATTGCTGGATCAAGTGTATTAAAAATTGGGATAACAACAGAAATAAGATGGACACCTATTTTAGTTGCTTTATCATTAATTATTTTTTATATTTTTAATAAAAATATTTTTTCTAAATTAGTGGTAAAACATACACATAGAATTATGAGTTATAAAGAAGAAAAAAAGGAATTATATTTGTTCTTTGATAAAAGTTCATATATAATAATGTTTTTTATGATGACACTAGGGATATCTTTAAGAAAATTAAATTTAGCCCCTTTATATTTCATTAAATTTTTCTATACAGGGTTAGGAAGTGCATTATTTTTAGCAGGGGTAAGATTTATAAAAAATTATTTTGTAAACAAAATAAAATAGGGCTGTTCCGAAATAGCCTAAAAAAATTATGGAGAATTCTAAAATTTTTAGAATCCTCCATTTTTTTTAACAATTTTTAACCTTTTATTTCAATCTAAATAAATATACTTAATTTTGTGCAACACCAAACTGAGGGTTTATACCCTCAATAAAAAAATATTACTTATACTTTATGCTACTACTTCTTTTAATTTATATAAATCTATATTTTCTCTATTTTTTCTTTTATCATTTATATATTTTCTTAAATTACACC